>CAKSUD010000015.1 GCA_934500865.1 uncultured Clostridia bacterium
TATTTTGTGTTGCAATTACTTGCGTAACAACGTTTTATATGATACATCATCGCGACTGTTTTGTCAATATGTTTTTTAACTTTTTTAAGTTTTTTTATCACATATTGTCGAACCGCTCGTAACGACGTTGTTTATGATATATCATTTCTCTTCCTTTGTCAACATCTTTTTTAATATTTTTCAAACTTTTTTCAACCATCCCCAAAAAAGTTTACATAAACTATAAAGTTATATCTCATTATTGCCGATATATTATTTGTATAATTATATTCAGGAAGTTTTATCCCATATGGAGGTGGTAATGTTATGGCAATAAATTCAACTAGTCTTTATTCAAGTGCACTTAGCGCTATGAAAGCTAGTAACCTATCAATTGAAAAATCAGCTGCAAAATTGTCAAGCGGACTTAGAATTAATAGCGCTGCTGATGATGCCGCCGGACTTGTAATTAGTGAGAAAATGGAAGCTCAAGTAGTTAGCCTTAAACAAGCTGGAAAAAACGCTCAGGACGCAATCTCATTCTTGCAAACAGCTGATGGTGCATTAAGTCAATCAACAGATATTGTTCAAAAAATGCGTGAACTAGTTATAAAAGCTCAAAATACAGGGACAATGACAGATAATGAACGTTCAGCCATTACAAAAGAATTAACATCTTTGCGAGATGAATTAGATAGGATATCAAATACTACTACTTTTAACACAAAGAAAATATTAGATGGAAGTTTAGCAAATGAGCCGGCTACATTCCATGTAGGTGCAAGTACAAATTCGGCTGATTCTATTAATGTTTATATATCAGACATGTCCTCAAAAGGATTATCCGCCGATGGTAAAACGGAATTGTCTATCGATATATCAACTCAAGATGCTATGAAAGAAACACTCCAAGGATTAGATGACGCATTAAGTAAAATAACTAAGCAACGTACCGATTTAGGAGTTACAGAAAACAGACTCGACTATACAATAAAGAACTTAAACACAACAACTACTAACTTAGAAGCCGCAAAGTCTAGAATTACGGATGTTGATATTGCAGCTGAAATGGTTAACTACACAAAACAAGCTATGATAAACCAGGTCGCAATTTCTATGATGTCTCAAGCAAACTCTCAATACAAAAATGTATTATCCTTATTAAATGGATTATAATAAACTATTATGCTAAAAAGAGGGGTGATTAAATCGTCCCTCTTTTACTTAATTCTCCTATCTTAGATGCATTTAGTCCTACTCCTGACTCTAGTACCCCAACCTTGAACTTAATTTCCTTTATATCGTCTCCTAGCTCATTTAGTTTATCTGTTGTTGAAATCTGATTCTCTGCTAAAACTCTAAAATTTTTGTTCATTCTATCTTGAATGTTTTCAAGCATTATAGCAATGTCATTAATCTTTCCATTAACTTCACCCAACATCGAAATAATCTTTATATCACTCGTCTCTTGCATATCATTGCCTCCTCATATGTAATCTTTTCTAAATTATAGTCAAAAATATATTTCTTTAATCAAGAAAGCATATTATTTATCGGCAAGAATTTATCAAATTTAAGTGACATTATATGCCAAAAGCCAAGAAGCTTTTACTTCTTGGCTTTTTTAGTTTAGAAATTAATTGTAACTATATTATTATTCCAAACAACGTTTCCACCTAAGTTTTCCATAATAAATCTTACCGGCACCATTGTTCTTCCGTTAACTGTTTGTGTTGGAACATCTAAATACATAACTCTCCCATTAACATATGCAACATTGCTATTAATAGTCATATTTACTACTGTTCCATTTAACTCGAATGTCATAGTCATTGTACTTTCATCCCAAAGTACATTTCCACCCAAATTTTCTATAATAGCTCTAATAGGCAATAACATTCTATTATCCACAATTATAGGCGCTGTACCTCTATTTCCATCGATCAACACCGTTGCGCCGTCAACTACCATATATGGATTATTTACTTCTAATATAATAGTCTTTGAACTCCTTATATCTCTTTCGCTAACTACTGAAATTGTATAATCTTCATTTGAATATGTTTTTGAAGTAACCTTTATATAATAGTCTCCGTTCGCATCTTCTACTTCAATATTCTTATTAGTAGCATTTATCTTACCGGAAGTAATTTGGCTTAGCTTTCCGTTTACATCTTTATAAACCACAACATTGTACTCAGCATTTTGAGGTACATCCATAGAAACATACCATTTTCCGCCCCAAAGTCTTGTGAAATAATAGTCCACATCAGACTTTGAACTCATATTTCCAATAAATGTTTCAGAAGTATAAATTTCTGTTGCATCACTTACGGAATCATTCGGCTCTCTTTCGTAAGAACCATAGTTTTCGGCAGAATATAAAATCGTCATTGTATAGTCTTCATCAGTATATGAATTTCGATATCCTCCGGAAATCTTAACATAATAGTTGCCTGCCGATACTCTAAGCCTATCAGCTACATACATATTGCCATTTGAACTCGGTAATGTACTATCAGTAATTTTTCCACTTTGTATTTGACTAAGTTTGCCATCAACATCTTTATAAACATCAATATTATATCTTGCGTTTGGCTCATATTGTAATCTAACTTGCAATGTTCCAGGCTTTCTTATTTCAACCATATAATAGTCTACGTCAGAAGTTGATTCCAAATTACCAATTATCTTTCTATTATAATCAACTATATTAGATGTTTGCGGAGTATTATTACTCTCCTTTTCATAATTATCTCCGGTTTCCTTATCATAATTAACAACCAGTTTATATTGTTTAGCAGAATATCCATTTCTACCAGATGCACTCACTTGTATTTGGTATTCACCCTCGTCTATTCTAATTTTGTTACCGGATTTTTCATATCTTCCAGATACTGTATTAACTTCGCAGGAAAAAGTCAAATTTTGAATCACCTTATTAGTATCTAAATTTAAAAGTTTTACAACGTATTGACTCTTTACATCAAAATCGAAATCAATTTTTATACTTCCCGGTCTATATATATCAAAACTAAAGTAATCCACTTCATCATAGGTATCTAAATAATCCTTTATTGTAGTATTTAATTTAATTGTTCTATTAGTTCCCTCTGTAACAGCATAACTTGGTACTACCAATAACATCAAAATTGCAAAAACAATTGCCAAATTCTTTTTCATTTTTATTACCTCCACTAATGCTCCATTTCAGATTTTTTTGTAACTCTATACTTAAATTTCCTTTTATCCGGCATAAAAATCTCAGGATTATTTTTCTTTAGTAAATCTTTAAATTCATCAACCGTAGCAAAACTATAAATAGTGCCACCATTCTTGCTTTTTATATTACGTGTGAAATCATCATACTGTCTAGTCTTATTACGAGCCGTTCCTTTTATTTCCGAGCTCAAATATGTATCTATATCACCAACGTTAAATGCATATTGTACTATGTCTGCAACAACAGCACTTCCACCCAAAGCTAGCATAATTCCTTTATGGTCTTTCATAAAGTCACCCATTTCCTTAGGTAATAAGAAATTAGAACTCAATATATTAGCCGACCTATTTTCAATCATAATTACATCAGTAATAACCTTTGGCTCTATTTTTGCTTTCTCTGTTGTTATGGCTTGTTCAGTAACAAAACTCAAGACATCAAATTTCTTTAACTCCTTAACTTCTCTTAAACAATGCATCAAGAAGTTCTCAGCCCCACATTTTATTCCGCCTATTACGAAAAATGATTTCTTCGGATCCGCATTAACAATTAAGTGTTTTACTATTTCTCGAATTTCAGGAGATTCTTCAGGTAAATTCTCACTCTTAGTTCTAAGTGCATTATTTACAATCATTATAGGTTTCTTTCCCATAATTTTCTTCTCAAATTCCGCTCTTTGTTCAGGAGTTCTCAAAATAGTTGCTCCTCCTAGTTTAAATACTAATTCCAAAAATTCAGAAATATCTTGTTTATATTTCTTATTTTCATTATCAATTCTTTCTTTTCTCGTTCCTATATATTGTGGTTCCCCATTCCTATACTTTACACGGAAAAGCGAACTTATATTTCCGTTATGTTGTTGCTCCATTTGGTTGCTTAAAGCTTTATCAAACGTTTCTTTTTTCTCTTTAAATCTATTCATACTTCTATTAATTATAGCTTGTTCAGTATTACTTACCAAAGAAAAATCTTTTATTCCTCTACCCTTCGCTATTACAACCTCGTTTATAGGAGACGTTCCATATAGTCCAAATCCATCAGTACCTATAACAGTAGGAATTCCTTTATCTAAATTCTTTTTAAGCGGTGAATTATAATCAGAAATATTATTTAAGCCATAGTTTGAAGTAGCATTGCATTCAAACACAACATTTAACTCCTGTGCAAGTCTATCTACTTCTTCAGTCTTTACTTTATATACGGCATGTCCAATTCTTACAGGTGGCAAAACTGCATTAGGATTCTTTTGTTTAGCTTCCTCGTATGTCGCTTTAATTAGTTTCAATGTATCTTCAACATTATTAAATATATCAGTTTCTCCTGCATGTACTCTTATAGTAAAATCAGGGTCATTCTCAATCGCCCATCTTGTAATTTCTTTAATTTGAGGGGCTATATCAGACGTAGGATTACTTTCATGTCCCAAAAAATCACATCCAACCACATACGGACTTTTTGCGATTTCTTCTAATATGTCTATTTCGTCATCCTTCTTTTGCTCTATTGAATCTCTAGCAATTGCCGCTAAAAATCTAATATTTATAGTCTTGCCTTTTTTGCTCCAAAACTCTTCTATTTTAGGTAAAATATCATGCATTTTACTTAAAAATTCAACATCTTTTATAACTTCTGTGCTTGATAATTCAGCATATTCAACACCACATTCAACATACTTTTCAGCTATTTTCCAAAGAATAGGTTCTAGTATGTCCTTGTTTTTAGAAAATGGTGACCTTGCAGTATATATTTCTTCCATTCTGTTAAAAGTTTCGTTTGTATAAGGACATATTTCCAAACTATCACCAAGTATTAATCTATTATTAGGATCACGTTCCAAGATATCATCCAATTTCAAGTTCCCTTTTTCGTCAGGTATTAGTCCTTCAATATCTAGTCCTATACTTTGCGCAAGTTTTAACGGATATGAAATATTACATTCTTCTCCTATTTGGATCAAATCTTTACCGCTCAAAATAGCCGATAAATGTGCATGTAAATCAGTCTTTATTTTAAATTCTTTGCTTTCATCTCTAGGGAAAATGGCTGGTCTTTCATACTTACCTTCCCCGATAATTCCATCTCTGTATTTAGCTTGGGCAAGTCGTCTAACTTCAAAGCTTGTTAAAGAGTGTTCCTTCTTTACTTCTCTAGTCTCAAAGTTCATTTCAAAGAACTTTTGACCTCCAATTTGTAAATCAAATAAGTTTATATCATCATAATGTTGTTTTACCTCAACAATGTTATATAAATTCCATAAAATATCTTCTTCTATTCTAGGATTTAATGGCTTGAAATATTTTCTTGGTGTTATCGAAACAACAGCTGGTCTTACTCCATCGAAGCTTATATCAATCTCAATATTTTTTCCGTCGTCCAAATAAAATTTCATAAACATTCTCCTTATCAGATTATTTAGTAAAATTCTCCATTTCTATTATACTAGCATAATCTAAAAATGTCAACCAAAATACCATTTTGCAAACAAAAAGACACCGGATTGCTCCGATGCCTTTTTAGTTCTTACTTATTTAAATTTTCCTTTTTAATGTCACCTGTTCTAACAAGTGCTCTCTTAGTCAAATATGGTCCTATAAGCTCATAAATAAGTACTGCAAAAAGAATGACATTTCTTATTAAATGACCATCTTCACCGAGTTCTTGTGCTTTAAGGCACATGCCGATTGCAACACCTGCCTGTGGCAACAAGGTAATACCCAAGTTTCTGTAAATATCTCTGTCGCATTTCACACCCTTAGCACTAAAATATGCTCCAAAGTATTTACCAATAGATCTTGAGATAATAAAAATCACACCCACAAGTACCACACTAAGCTTACTAAAAACTCCTAGTTCTAGTTCAGCTCCGCTTATTACGAAAAATGCAATAAGTAAAGGGGTTGCCCATCTATCTGTTCTTTCCATCAAGTTCGTCGAAAACTCATATTCACTCTCATTGCAGAACATAGTTCCAAGCATCATACAAACCAAAAGTGAAGAAACAGAAAAACTAAGTCCGAACACATTGAACTTATACATAGAAATTGCTACCGTAAGAATAATTGCAGTAACTACCACCGAAAGTCGTTTAGCTCTAGATAAGAAAAACTTTTCAGAAATAGTAAGCAATGTTCCGATAATTGCACCCAAGAGTAAGGAGACTAAGATTTCAAGAATAGGTTCAAAGACTATGGCACCAACACTAAAATGTCCTCCATTTAATGCCTTCGCAATTCCAAAAGAAACTGCAAATAAAACCAACCCTACCGCATCGTCAAGTGCAACAACCGGCAAAAGCAAATCAACCAGCCGTCCTTTTGCTTCGTATTGATGGACAACCATTAGTGTAGCTGCCGGTGCCGTGGCAGAAGCAATTGCACCCAAAGTAATCGCTGAAGCTAAACTTAACGTATCTCTAAGAAACACAAAGTAAACGCCAATTAGTACAACATCTACAAACAAAGTCGTTATGACTGCCTGTGCAATGCCAATAATAAGTGCTTGTTTACCAGTTTTCCTAAGCTGTGACAACCTAAACTCGTTTCCAATTGAAAAAGCAATAAATCCAAGTGCTAACTCAGAAATTACTTTTAAGCTCCCTACTTCCTCCGCAGTAGTAAATCCCAAGCCATGAATTCCAAGTCTTCCCAGACAATACGGACCAACCAAAATTCCTCCAATCAAATAACCCGTAACCGTAGGTAATCCCACAAGCTTTACAATTCGTGACATTATAAGGCCGATTGTAAGTGCGATGCCGAGACTTAAGAGTACTGTTTCCATATTATTATCCTCCTGAATATTAATTACTTTAATAGGATGACCACCATCAAAAATTATATGACGGTTAAAAAATGTATCAAAACTAGTACATTATATCACAAGCCATAATTTTGTTCAATGCTTTATGTAAATTTGAAACACAAAAAATAGTTGGCATAATGCCAACTATTTTTTCATTTCTCGTTATTATCTAATAATAATATCGTCTCTCTTAGGACCATTAGAAATCATCTTAATTGGATATCCTAATTCTTTTTCGATAAATTCAACATATTTCTTTGCGTTCTCAGGTAATTCATCATAATTCTTAATTCCTGATATATCGCATTTCCATCCATCTAAATATGTATATACAGGTTTTGCCTTGTTAAGTAAATGTGTAACAGGGAAATCCTTAGTTATTTTTCCGTCAATTTCGTATGCTGTACATACAGGAATCTTATCTAAGTAACCTAAAACATCAAGTAATGATAAAGTTACTTCAGTAGCACCTTGTACTATACAACCATATCTACTTGCAACAGTATCAAACCAGCCCATTCTTCTAGGTCTTCCTGTTGTTGCGCCATATTCTCCACAGTCTCCGCCTCTGTCTCTTAATTCTTTAGCTTCATCGCCAAAAATTTCAGAAACAAATGCACCTGCACCAACACTAGAAGAATATGCTTTAGTAATTACAACAATTCTCTTTATTTCATATGGAGGAACAGAAGCTCCAACAGAACCAAATCCGGCAACAGGTGACGAAGATGTAACCATTGGATAAATACCACTATCAACATCTTTTAATGCTCCTAATTGGCCTTCTAATAAAATGTTCTTTCCATTCTTAACAGCTTCACTCATAAATACAGGTAAGTTGCAAAGTAATGGTGCTACTCTGTCTTTATAAGACATCAAGTAATCATACATTTCTTTTGGATTTACTCTATAATCAGTATCATAAACGGCAGCGATGTACTTGTTCTTTACTTCACAAATTCTCTCCAATTTTTCTAGTAGATCTTCATCAAACATTTCACAGATTTGGAAACCAATCTTTAAGTATTTGTCTGAGTAAAATGGTGCTATACCTGATTTTGTTGAACCAAAACTATTTTTCCCAAGTCTTTCTTCTTCTAATTGGTCAAGTTTTACATGATATGGCATAATTACTTGAACTCTATCAGAAATTAACATTTTAGGTTCTACACCTTTAGCTTTTACACCTTCGAGTTCATTAAATAAATTATCCAAATTTAATGCAACACCAGAACCAATTATATTAATTGTGTTCTTTCTAAATACTCCAGAAGGTAAAATATGAAGTACAGTTTTTCCATACTCATTAATGATTGTATGACCTGCATTAGCTCCACCTTGGAATCTTACAACTATATCAGCTGATTCTGCAAGTAAGTCTGTAATCTTTCCCTTTCCTTCGTCTCCCCAGTTTCCACCTACAACTGCTGTTACCATTTATACATCCCTCCATTAATTTGTCTTTTCAAACAAATTTTTTGTTATATTCGTGTTAAACACAAACAACACTACTATTATACCAATTTTTCGACTAATTGTAAACAGATTTTTATATTTTAGTGGACACTTTCTCCGGCTTCCACTGCATCATCTACAAATAGTACCTTAACAACATCTCCGTCCCCGGCAGCTATAACCATACCTTGTGACTCTAAGCCTCTCATTTTTCTAGGTGCTAAGTTTGCCACAATAACCAGTTTTCTGCCAATTAATTCTTCAGGTTTGTAGTACTTTTGAATACCGGCAAGTATCTGTCTTTCTTCATTTCCTAAAGAAACCTTTAACTTAAGTAACTTGTCGGATTTTTCAACAGCCTCAGCTTCTAATACTTTCGCAACTCTTAAGTCAACTTTATCAAAATCATCAATTGTAATGATTTCTTTCTTTTCTTCTACTTTTACTTCATTTTCTTTTTTCTGTTCTTCAATCATTTTATTAACCTTCTCCATAACTTCTTTTTCATCCAATCTCATAAACAATATTTCAGGTTTCTCAGCTACTTTAGTACCAGAAACAAATTTACCATACTCATTTAATTCATCAATAGCTCTTAGCTTTCCGTTTAATTCCTCAGCAATCTTTTTAGCTGTTGTAGGCATAAACGGTTCAAGTAAACTTGCACCAATCATTATACTTTCAGCTAAATTGTATAATACAGTAGCTAATCTGTCTTGCTTTTCTTCCTCTTTTGCTAAAGCCCAAGGCATTGTTTCATCAATATACTTGTTACATCTTTTGAAAATGTTAAATATTTCAGTCATTGCATCAGCAACACGCAACTTGTCCATTTTACTTATTACTGTATTTACAGCATCTAAAGTAACTTTCTTTAAGTCTTCGTCAACTTCTTCATTTACATTTCTATTTTCAATTACTCCACCAAAATATTTGTTAGTCATAGCAATAGTACGATTTACTAAATTTCCCAAAGTATTAGCCAAATCAGAATTCATTCTTTCAATCATAAGTTCCCAAGTAATAACTCCGTCATTTTCAAATGGCATTTCGTGCAATACGAAATATCTTACAGCATCTACACCAAAGAAATTTACTAAATCATCAGCATATAAAACATTTCCTTTTGACTTACTCATTTTTCCATCACCTTGAAGTAGCCAAGGATGGCCAAATACTTGCTTAGGTAAAGGAATATCTAAAGCCATAAGCATAATAGGCCAATAAATTGTGTGGAAACGTAAAATATCTTTTCCGATTAAATGCACATCAGCCGGCCAATACTTTTTATAAAGTTCTCCATTATTTCCATCAGCATCATAGCCAAGACCTGTAATATAGTTTGTAAGTGCATCAATCCAAACATAAATAACATGCTTAGGGTCGAAATCAACCGGCACACCCCATTTAAACGAGGTCCTAGATACACATAAATCTTGAAGTCCGGCAAGTAAGAAGTTATTCATCATTTCATTCTTTCTAGACTCAGGTTGAATAAAATCAGGATGTTCATTTATATATTGAATTAACTTGTCTGTATATTTGCTCATACGGAAGAAATACGCTTCTTCTTTTGCAGCCTTTACTTCTCTTCCACAATCCGGGCATTTTCCATCAACAAGTTGAGATGCAGTAAAGAAGGATTCGCAAGGTGTGCAATACATTCCCTCATAATATCCTTTATAAATATCTCCTTTATCATAAAGCTTCTTGAAAATCTTTTGAACTTGTTCTTCATGATAAGTATCTGTTGTACGGATAAACTTATCGTATGATGTATCCATCAAGTCCCAAATTCTCTTTATCTCTCCGGCTGCATTATCTACAAACTCTTTTGGAGTTATTCCTTTTGCATTAGCCTTTTCCTCAATCTTTTGACCATGTTCATCAGTACCGGTTTGGAAGAACACATCATATCCTTGAAGTCTTTTAAATCTTGCAATACTATCTGCCAGTACTATCTCATAAGTATTACCAATATGAGGTTTTCCAGAAGCATACGCAATTGCAGTTGTAATGTAGTATGGTTTTTTCATTTTTACTCCTCCTTCAAAAACAAAAAGAGCCCTCGTCAGACAAAGGACGAAAGCTCGTGTTACCACCTTAATTTATTCATACTTCACAATATGAACCTTAATAAGTATCTAAAAATACTCTTCCGCTATAATGGGCGTTCCCAATGTGGCTTAACAATTCAGCCACACAGCTCCAAGACCATCTTCAATAACGCTTTTTGCACCTGCTTTCACCTAACCAGGCTCTCTAAAACATATTTCATTATCTACTCTTCTCTTCATAGCTTTTAATCTTTATGGGACTATTTTACATTATTTTTTTCATACTGTCAATATCATTCCTTTTTTACCCCACTATTAAATTTATCCAAAAGTAATGCACTAACAACACCGATGATAAGACATATAGAATTAACTAGAAATTGTGTACCAGATGCCATAAAACTACCAAAAGGAATAATCATAACTGTTGCAATAGTAACTATACCAACAATTGCATGAAAAGCAACAGAATAATGATGTTCAAATAATGAATCAATAGCTTTAGCCAAGCAAATAACCGTTACCACGGCTCCAATTCCGGATGGAATTAGTATTTCAAAATTTAATTTTCCTATTCCATCTACAAACGGAGTATAAAGTCCTAAAGGCATAAGTAACGTTGAAAAACTCATTCCAGGAGCTATAACACTCAGTGCAAGACAGAAACCGCAGAATATGTACCATCCGAAATTAGGTGTAATTGTAACTGAAAAAATTTGCAAACAAGATAATATAGAAAAAACAACTATGCCAGCAATCACTAGTGAAATATATGAATACTTGTTTCTCCCCTTCTCTCCTGCTTCACGCCATAATGAAGGAAGCATACCTGCAATTAATCCTACAAAAAGACAAACAGATTGTGCTGGATATTTTTCTAGGAAAAATGCAAGTACATTTGCAATCCCCAAAAAGCCTATCACTATACCAATTATAATCGGCATAAGTTTCGGAACATGAGTTTTAAAATTCTTTATAGGATGAGACAATAACTCCATAACCGGTTTATATACACCAAATATTACACAAAGCACTCCACCGGAAATCCCAGGTAAAACTGCGCCCAGCCCAATTAAAGCGCCCTCTGCTATTCTAAATAAAATCTCTATCAATTTCATTTTAACATCCTCCCACTAATTATATATCCATTATATTTTATAAAAATACCACCTTTTTTTCAATATATAAAATAATTGTTGACATTTTATTCTATTTTATGTAAAATAATTATGGATGAATAAGTTTCACCTACAAACTCAATATTTGAGTTTGACTTTCCCTTTGACTATAGAATAAGGAGACTTTTTTATGAAATGCTACACCGTAATTTTCACAAACGATTCCAACTATGTCGACGTAAGAAACAGCATTTGGGTAAATGCAAAAAACGAGATTTTAGGTATTAGAAAACATCACGGATACGAATGGCTCACTTATACTACCTCTGCCGGTATGTATTTAACTGATGCATACTTGCGTCAAGAAAAAGTATATGGTGTTGAAGATGAAATAGGTAATGTATATGATGAATTCTACTTTGTTAAATGTAATGAAGCTAATATGGAAGGTATTCTTCTATATATCATTATTCCTACCAATTATCTTGAACATCTTATCCAAAAAGCAAATTTGACCGTTATTGATACCAAATTTAGTAGTTCTCAAGAAGTAAAACAAAAATTTATCAACATTACTGCCACGTTTAATGGCAATATTGGTAAATTCATTGCAATTGCAGAGGGTGCCTTATAAGGCACCTTTTCCCTTTTATTTCAGCTCTAAGTTGACATATTATGTTTAATGTTGTAAAATAAATATAGTAGTTTCCATATCTACTTATTCAAAATCTTATTTTTTTGAAGCTACAGGAGGATTATTATGTTCTATCAACCCTTCAACCCCAAAACTCTCAAAGTTTACGACCTCACCCGTTCTACCCTTATCGCACCTTATGAGTTGGACTATGGAGTCTCGAAAGTAGCCTGTGACCGTAGTTACTACAGTTCCTTGGAGAAAATACTTCCTATACACTGTATGCTTTCTCCTAAAGAAAGAGAACTATCTCAGCCACACCTCTTCCTAAATAAAGAAGAGTTCACAGCTATCATCGACTATTCCATTAAGTTCCTAGACGACCCGGACGACTACCGTATCGGATACACACATGGCTACGATGACGTGGTAAACTTTAACTGTCGTAAAACCTTTGAAAATGAAAACTTATTTACTGTAAGTTTTCTGGTTGGCTATGAAGCCGGAGTTTATGCAGCTATTATGCTTTGCGATTATTTTAAGAATTCTATTTAAACAAAAAGAGCCTGACGATATGTCGGGCTCTTTTTGTTTAAATATTTTTACTTTTCAACAATTTTTAAATCTATATCAGCATCTCTGCTTGGCATCCTAAATGTTATCATAATTCTATCTCCTAAATTTAGGACCTTTAAAGCTGTTACATCAAATGCTTTTTGAATTCTTAAATATTTATATCCTTCATCAGGAATTACAATTACAGTAACTTGTTCTCCGGGAGTATATGTGCCATTTCCATATATTGTGGAATGTGCCCCCCATACTTCAACTTCATATTTTTCTTCTGCTTTTTCCATTGTAACATTTATTTCTACATCCTCATCAGGCATTTCAAATGTAAGTATAGTTTTGTCACTTCTCTTATCAACATCTATTTTTCTTATAGGAATTGTTGTGGATTGAATTCTTAAATATTCATATCCCTTATTAGGTGTTACAGTTATAGTAACTTCTTCCCCCGGTTCATATACACCATTTCCTGTTATCTTAGCATTAGAACCCCAAACATCTACTTCATATTCTTCCTCTTCTATTTCTTCCATTTTAACATTTATTTCTGCATCTCTGTTTGGCATTTTAAATGTAAGTATAACTCTGTCACTCTTCTTTTGAACATTTATTGCAGTTATATCAAATGCTTTTTGGATTCTTAAATATCTATATCCTTCGTTAGGAATTACCGTAACAGTAACCTTTTCACCGGGTTCATACATTCCGTTTCCATATATTTTAGCATTAGAACCCCAAACATCTACTTCATATTTTTGATTTTTAATTATATCATCAAGTGCAACTTTATCAGACACATTATACATTAATGCCACTACTTCAGCTCTTGTTAAGCTGCCTAATGGATTAAATGTGCCATTTGTATTTCCGCTCATAATACCATTTTCAACAGCAATAGCAACATACTTTCTTAATCCATCAGAAATAAGTTCTTTATCTGAGAATTTATTAAGCACTTTGTAATTAGGTGTTTCGTCCTCTAATCCTCTTGCCTTAACAACGGCCACCGCCATATCTTCTCTTACAGCATATTCAGTCGGTCTAAAATAGTATTTGCCGTCAACACTATATCCGGTTAAATATTTAGCAACTGCATCAATAGATTTCTTTGACCAACGATTATTATTAACGTCCTCAAACTTAATGTTTGTGCTTGTTGTACCGCTAAGTCCAAGAGTTTTTTCCAAAATAGAAGCAAATTGCTCTCTTGTTACAGGATTTTGAGGCCTAAAAGTACCATCTTCAAATCCAGAAATAATTCCTCTATTCTTCATATCTTCTACCTTTTGATATATCCAATGATTTGGAGCTATATCAGAGAAAGTACCGGCAAAAGCCACGTTATTCAAGCCTAGAAGAATTGCTGCCATAACTAACATTTTTTTAATTTTCATATTATTTCCTCCTTAACCGTTTATTATTTTACCATAGATTTGCCAGTAATTCAAGTTTTATACTCACTTTATGTTAAGTTTCAAAAAAAATTCCAATGGCTTTTGCAATAAAGTTCAAAAACCATTGGAATTTTTAATTTCTATTCCCACTCAATAGTTGCAGGTGGCTTACTGGTAATATCGTATACCACTCTGTTAATATGTCCCACTTCATTTACAATTCTAGTTGAAATCTTCTCTAAAACATCATACGGAATTCTTGCCCAATCCGCTGTCATTCCGTCTACACTTGTTACTCCACGAAGTGCTATTGTATAATCGTATGTTCTCTCATCGCCCATAACACCAACACTTCTCATTCCGGTCAACACTGCAAAGTATTGCCAAATCGATTCTTGAAGTCCGGCTTTCTTTATTTCATCTCTATAAATAAAATCAGCCTCTTGAAGAATTTTTACCTTATCTTCAGTTATATCTCCGATAATCCTTATAGCAAGTCCAGGACCAGGAAATGGTTGTCTCCATACTAAATCATGTGGAATTCCAAGTTCTTCCCCTAGCACTCTTACTTCATCTTTAAATAACATTCTAAGTGGCTCTATTATTTCCTTAAAGTCAACATGGTCAGGCAATCCGCCAACATTATGATGGCTCTTGATTACTGCTGAGCCTTTAATTCCGCCACTCTCAATTACATCAGGATAAATTGTACCTTGAACTAAGAAATCAACTTTGCCGATTTTCTTCGCTTCTTCTTCAAACACATTTATAAACTCAGCACCAATAATTTTTCTCTTAGTTTCTGGATCACTTACACCTTTTAATTTACTTAAAAATCTTTCTTGTGCGTTTACTCTGATTATGTCCATATCAAAGCGTTCCTTGAACACTTTTTCAACTTCGTCGCCTTCATCTTTTCTGAGCAAACCATGGTCAACGAATATACAAGTAAGTTGCTTACCTACTGCTTTATGTATTAAAGTAGCAGCGACAGAAGAATCTACACCTCCGGATAAAGCACATAACACTTTGCCGTCTCCAACTTTCTCTTTAATACTCTTTATTGCATTTTCAGCAAACGCATCCATTTTCCAATCACCACGGCATTTACATACATTAAACAAGAAATTTTTAAGTATTGAATGTCCGTTTATTGTATGCATAACTTCCGGATGGAATTGAACTGAATATATATTCTTTTCCTCACATTCCATAGCAACGCAACTACAGTTTTCGCTTGTCGCAATTGTTTTAAAACCAGTTGGAACTTTAGCTACATAGTAAGTATGGCTCATCCAAACTTGGTTTTCGCCAATAATACCATCGAATAATTTACTTTGCTTAAAATCTGAAATTACTTTTCCGTACTCTCTGTTCTCTGCACGCTTAACTTCTCCGTCAAGTAAATGTGCCGTCATTTGCATACCATAACATATTCCTAAAATAGGTATGTTTAATTCAAAAATTTCCTTGTTGCAGAGTGGTGCGTCTTCATCTAGTACACTTGCAGGTCCTCCGGTAAAAATAATACCTTTTGGATTTAATGTCCTAATTCTTTCAAGTGAAACATTGTATGGCAAAACTTCTGCATAAACGTTTAACTCTCTTACTCTTCGTGCAATAAGTTGATTATATTGCCCACCGAAGTCTAAAACTATGACTTTTTCGTTTTCCATTTCTTTGCTCCTTTCAGATTATTCACTAGTTATAATTATACATAAAAATAGCAATTTTTTCAACAAAAAAAGACAGAACAACATTGTATTCTGTCTTAAAAATTCCTTTATTTCAAGAATCCCTCAATTATCGCATTTTCAGCATCTTTCTCAGTAAGTCCCAAAGTCATAAGCTTTGTTAACTGTTCACCATTAATCTTTCCTATTGCTGCCTCGTGAATTAAGTTTGCATCAACATTATTTGCAGTAATTTCCGGAATAGATGTAACAGTAGCCTCATCTTTAATTATAGAATCACATTCAACATGTGAAAAACACTTTGCATTTCCAAATACCTTAGAAGCAAATATTTGCTTAGACTTTTCCGTTGCAACTGTTCTAGAAGAAATTTGAGCTTTTGATGTATCTCCATTTAAGTTTAATTCAAACGATGTTTTCGCAGTTTGAGAACCATGAGTCATTATTTTTTCATTAATTATCAAAGTGGCATTTTCGCCTACATCTGCCTTTGTAACACGCTCTGTGGAATCTACACCTTTTATTTGCACAGAAGTAATTTCCATATATGAACCTTTGCCTAGTGTAACTTCAGTAACTGGATTTAAGATTCTTTTTCCGTCTCCGTTACCCTCACCATAATGCTTTTCTATATATTTTACTTTTGCATTTTCTTCTAAGAAAAATCTATGTATTCCATTATGTTCTGAGTCCCCATGAGCATCGTTATGAATTCCACAACCGGCAACAATAACTACATCCGCATTTTTACCGACAAAGAAATCGTTATACACATTATCCTTAAGTCCACTCTCTGTAAGTAATACAGGAATATGAACACTTTCTCTCTTTGTATTTTCCTTTACTATAATATCTATACCAGGTACATCAGTTTTAGTAACTATATTTACATTTTCGGTAACTTTTCTTTCTATTCCTTTACCATTATATCTAATATTGTATGCACCATCTGAAACTCCATCCCAGTCAGATATAGTTTGTAACAAGTTTTTATCTGTACTATTCATTTATCTCACTCCTTTGCAATTTACAGCAAGTAGGTGCTAAGAAAGCATCATCAGATAATTCTTCTTTGCTTTCTATTTTCTCTACTTTTCCGTCCTTTAATATTACTATTCTATCAGCAATATTAAGTATTCGCTCTTGGTGAGAAATTGTTAAAATAGGACTTTTGGCCTTATCTCTCATTTCCTTAAACAAAGTGGTTAAATTGTTAAAGCTCCATAAATCTATTCCTGCCTCAGGCTCGTCCAATATTATAAGGTTTGATTCTCTATTTAAAATTGTAGCGATTTCTATTCTCTTTAGTTCTCCGCCAGATAATGAATTGTTTACTTCTCTATTCATATACTCTTTTGCACATAGTCCAACGGATGATAAAATGTCACAAATCTGACTACGTGTAGCTTCACCCTTAGAAGATAATTTAATTAAATCCGAAACAGTAAGTCCCTTAAATCTTACAGGTTGCTGAAAAGCAAAGCTTATTCCTAAATTAGCTCTTTCTACGATACTCATATTGCTAATATCTTGTCCATTAAAAATAATCTTTCCGGAATCTTGTTTGTTAATTCCCATTATTATTTTAGCTAATGTAGACTTACCTGAACCATTAGGCCCTGTTACAACCACAAATTCACCATCATTTATAGTTAAACTTACGTTATCTAAGATTTTCTTGTTGTCTCTTTCAAAACATATATTTTGTATTTCTATCATTAAGCTCACCTCCACAATTATTACAGACAATAAAATACAACACTTCGGTGAAAATGTCAATCCGTTAGGAAAGTAATAAGTAGTGGGGAACTCGTTTTTCGTCACTATAAAATAATGTAAAAATTGCTTTTTGTAAATCTATGTAAAGTAAAATTACCTTGAACGTAGGCTCATATAATAATTTATATCAAAAAAATATTCCATCACTCCTTATGAAGTTAAATGGAATATTTAAAATCCTTTATTATAGTGTGACTAACACTCTTATTTTAAGCAATCACATAAAATTTTATATGCTTGTTCTATGTTTTCTTTGTTAGGTTCAACTTCGACAATTTCAAAATCATTTTTCGGCAATTGTCCTATATTCATAACAGGAAGCTCACTTTTTTCAAGTGAAATTGATTCAATCGTACTAAAGTTTGTATCAACAGTCCAATCCCTTACCACATCTTCAAACATATAATAAGCGCTATTCTTCTTTCCATCATTAAATCCTACTTTTACGTCAGAATCTCCACAAATTTCATCTAAATTTATAATTGCAACTATGTTTTCTTTCTCTTTTTCTGTAAGGGCATTAGCATAATATTTTGAACCAATTAGTTGTACTTCGCCTGTAAAAAACACATATATAACATTATACTTTTCATTTTCACTTATATTTTTTGCACAATTTAATATAATTGAAACTCCAATGCCATTATCATTCAGTTGATTTTTTTCAGCCGTATCATAATGTGCACATACAATAATGTCCTGCTTACTTTCATTTCTATCTTTATATGCAATTATATTATTGCTCTTACCTATTGACTGTACTTCAAATCCTTCCCCCAACTTCTCATCTTTCAAAAATGCAAACCCTTGCTTAGTTAAATTATATTCAAATTCTTGCAGTTCAACTTTGTAATTTCTCTTTTCTAAATAATCATTTATATACTTTGTAGCATCTAAATCTCCTTGAGTTCCCATCACTCTAGTGGATGGCAAAGAATTTAATGTTTCTATAACATCTGAATATATACTCACCACATCAACTGACTTACCCTTAGCATTATTTACATTAATCGTAGAACATGCTACTGTAATAGATAAAAAAAGTATCAACACAATATATATTAATATTTTTCGCAAAAGATCTTCCCTCCTTATAAACAAGCCTCTATATTTTTTAACATAGAGGCTTGTCTAACCTAATTATATCTACTATTATCTGTTAAAAAATCTAGCCATTGCCCAACCAATTCTACCTTCCATATTTCTTTCTTGTATTTTTACCCACAAATCTCCATTATCATCAGTTTCCTGATCTAACAACAAACAAGTACATGGCATATACATTAGTCCTAAAGATGTATAGGAAGTCCCTGGTCCAGTTCTAAGATTTACCCCATCAGTATTTAGTTCTAGAAAAGTGTGATTTTCTCCATTAATGGAAGTAACTTCAACCTTTGGTAATGACACTGCATGTACTGGGATAATCATTACTACCATAAATACAAAAACTGCCATCACCATACTTACTGCTTTTTTCATTTCGCATTCCTCCTCTTTTTTGCCAATATTTAGGCATTGTTTTATCTTTCTTATACTATATATGTATAAAAAAGCAAAAATAGTGACATTTTTTATCAAATTTGCATATTAGGAAACATATCCATAGTCAGGGAATAAAACATAATCAAAAGGATCTTTCCCTGAAATTTCAAAATGCAAATGAGTTCCAGTAGAATTTCCTGTTGAACCACTCACCCCTATTTTCGCTCCAGCTGATACAGACACGCTCCCCACGATAACGACTTGATAATTAGAAGGATTATTTTGAACAAGACTATTGCTAGAACTAATCGCTAAAGAAGGTAAGCTACTCGCTGAGTAACCATTAGCCAAAGAACTTAAATGAGCATAAGTCGTTTTTCCAATAGAAGGACTTTGCTGAGCATAATTGCCATAACTTATTAAATACCAATTATTATCATCTGGATTTTTAAATTTTGCATATTTATACGTTACAGTGCCACCTGTAAAAGCATAAACATTTTGAGAACCTCCACCAATATCCACTCCAGCATGATTGTTATAACCATAATCTTGCGTCCAAGTACCAGCAGTCATCGGTTTAGAATAATTATAAGTTCTTGATGGAATATTTATATTACTAGCTTGAATATAACCAGTCTTTGTTCCTGAGGATGTCTTATATGTAATCTGATACCATTTAACACCATTTACAGTTGTTTCGGATAAGACTCTTACAATTTCCCTACTCTTTGCTGAACCTATAGAACCAACTTTTGTACTACTCGTAGATGTACTTGTATACACATTATAAGAAGTTCTAGCTAACGTAATACCAAGTTCATAATCATTACTTCTACTTTGTTTATTCGTATTAAAACTTTGGTTTTCCTTAGGATAATTAGGATTTTCATATGGAATATATTCCATTGCTTCTTCATCCCAAGCATAAAAATATGGCTCTTCCATCTTAGATTGCTCTAGAACAGACTGAATATCATTATCGGCTTCATATATTGTTCCTGCAAAAACCTGAACTGGTGACAAAATGCACAAAGCTAATCCAAATGCTATTATTTTATTAAATTTTGAACATAACATTTTTTTCATAAAGTTCCTCCTTATTTTCATATTTCTTTAAAATACTATCTAAAAGAATACAATACTGGTTCTCTTTGAGGTTTCTTATCTACGTTATTTATAACACCACCCCAAGTAAAAGTATTTCCCGAATCTGTTATTGCATAAACGGTAACATCACCAACAACAATTTCACTAATTTTTTCAGGCATCTCAATTTTAACTGGGAATTCAAGGAACTGTTCTTTACTTGACTTCATACTATCAAATCCCCAAGTATATATATTACCAGAATTAGAAAGTGCAACTACTTGACAAAGCATAGGTGAAATATTGATTTTACTCATTTTTTCTTTGAAATTTATTTTTTGAGGAGTTATATATATATCTTTTTCATTTAATCCTAAATATCCCATAATATTATTTCCCCACGCATAAACATTTCCTGTCTCTGATATTGCAAAACAAGATTTTGGCCCCGTAGCAATGTCAATAATTCTCTCATCAAAATCAATAGGTTGAAAATTCAGCCTCGTTCCCAACCCGCCATCATTTATGTCTCCATACTGGTAAACTTCTCCATTTTTATTCAAAAGCAAAGTATGTGTAGAATAACTTGAAATTTTTTTAACATCAAATGGAATATTAATTTTTACTGGTATACTATAAAATTCAGTATCTCCCGTTAATAAACTGCCGTGTTGATTATCTCCCCACGCATACCATTCTCCAGTATCCGTATTTGCTAAAGTGGCGCTAACTCCCATAAAAAATCTAGTTATTCTCCCATCTATATTTACTTCAACTGGTTCCCATTGGTTTAATGAATTACCGATACCTAATCTACCACCTTGATTGTTTCCAAAATTATAGATTTTACCTTCATTAGTCAATATTGTAGTAACTCCAGAAATGGACACACCATCCGTACAAACATTCTTTAACTTTTCAATAAGCTCTGGTTTATCAACATCAACAGCCTCTTTTCTACCAAGAGCACCATCCAAATATATTCCCCATGTATAAGCATTATTTAAGCTATCGATACATATACTATTAGCATATCCCGAACTAATTTTTCGTATATTACCAATTTCAATGTCTTTATTTTTTTCTGATATAACAAGTCCTATATACCCTTTTTTATACAGCATATCTAATAGCTTGTGATTAAATTCGCCCGAACAATACTTCTTTTCACCTATAATAATACTGCTGTTATTAGTTAAAAAAATATCACTTATTTTATCATCAATTTCTATCAAATTAACTTTATTGTGTTCTGCTTTTTCCATTCCTAGTTGACCGTATTCATTTTTCCCCCAACTATACAAATTACCCGAACTCCCCAAAGCCATTACATGGTCACTCCCTACAGAAATCTTACTAATGTCTTCTTCCAATTCTAGTAATGTATATTCATTTACAAATGGTTCTTCAATATTAGGTAAACACTGTCCAAATTCATTTCTGCCTCTCCCTAACACTTTACCTTCATTGGTAAGTAAAAGACTAAATAAAAAACCATTCTTTACATCCGCTATTCTTGAATCTATATTTATTTTTGTTGGGATTGCTACTTGTGTATTTTCTACTTCTGAAATAGAAATTACTTTTTCTAAATATCCCCATTCATAAACATTTCCTTCTTCCGTTAATGCTAGAGTTGATAATGCACCACATGAAACTTTACAGAAACGCTCATTTGGAATATTTAAGCATACTGGATTTTTAGCATCAACACTTATAGAATCATTTCCTAATCCTAATTGATTATATTCATTATTCCCCCATACATAAATTTCACCATCATTACTTACTGCAACTGCATGATTATCACCAATTGAAACATCCTTAACTTTCAAAGTTTTCAAAGGATATATAACTTCGCCATCTACATTTTCAACAATATTTTCCCAATAATAAAGCTTCCCAGCCATATCAATTGCTACTACATTATTAGAATTAGCACCAATTTTAGAAAAATGAGTATTGCTAAATAATATATTTTTTATATTCTGAGAATCAAATTTTGTAATTTCTATTCCACCAGTAGATAATTTTTCTATGTAAAAATTATCACCTGCTTTTACTTGAATGGTATTGTCTATATTTCCGGTAAAAAACTTCACAATCAAAAGCATTATTAAAAAAAATGTTACACTTAATAAAATCAGTATCTTTCTTTTCATATTGTATTCCTCCATAACATACTACGTTTATATGCTCGAGAAAAACAGAACATTTCATAATTTATAATCTATTCTAAAATAATTGCCTGACTATCAATTTTTCTTGAATCTCCGCTGCCAGATTTACTTGCCCAAACAGTAACAATTGCATAATACTCTTTACCAACAGTACCAAAATACTCAACATAGTCTGAATAAATAGTCTTATTAGTCGTTAAAATATGTGAATGCTCAACATCTGTATAATTATATGTAGCAACTGTTTTCCAGCCATCATCCCTTTTCTCTTTTAATTCAATTTTTTGTGCACCTATTTCATCCATTCTTGTAGTACCAGTAACATCAAACCAAATTTCAATTTTGCCACTTCCCTTGTCAACTAAAAATGTATCATATGCTGTAATATACCGACTAGCAAATGGCGTAAAAGCAAAAACTGTTGAAACAATTAATAAACCAAAAGCAATTACACTAACAATAATTTTTTTCATACTTAACCTCCTTAAATAGAATCAATAATCTTTTTTAATTCAGTTTTAGAAATGTCGCCTTTAATAATATATTCGCAATTTTCATAAAGCCAAATGGCTTGCAATTGTTCATAGTTGTTCATAATATAATACCTAATATCATTTTTGCTATATATTTCTACTTCCTTGTTCTTTTCATAAGTTAAAGATGTAATATCTTTTAAATAATTAACTATTATTGTTAGTTCTTTATCATCCATTTGATAATTAGCCAAAAATATGATTTTTTTAGGAGATTCTACAACTTCAACTTCTGTGCAATTGTAATTCTGCAATATTTTTTGGGGAATTTTTGCATCTGTAATATTGTATTCGGCTAATTTTTCATGTAGTTCTTTTTCCTCTTGCAACCCTGAAAACTTTTTAACAAATCCAAATGTACTTTCCTCCCATTTTGAAATAGCACCCCAAATATTATAGTTAAATATATTTGATGCCACAGAAACAGAACCTATCATTGCTATTAAAACAAGAATAACAGAGGCCACTCGTGCTAGATACCGTCTCATTTTTATGTCTTTATAGCATAAAAACTTTTCATTTAATAATGTCTCAGCTTTATCGTCCAAATCCTTATAATTATGTTTATAAGATTCCCAAGCCTCATAAACATTGGTATTATATTTTTTAGATGTACTCTCTTTTTCGCGTTTTTCAATCACCTCCAACACTTTAAAAATATAATCTGTATCTGACTCTTCACCAATAAATGGAGTATCCGATTTTATAATGTTTTCTAATTCTTCCATTGTCATTTTTTCAAGAATGCCCTCTCCATTTTTTTTGTTCCTTTGAACAGACATTTCCAAACCTCCTCACAAAATATATGTACCTTTAGGTACTAAAAGTGACCAAATTCTTCTTTAAATTTTTTCTTCACTCTTTGAACTCTTTTTTTACAAGCCTCTAAACTTATTCCAAGTTCTTTTGATATTTCTAATAAAGAATTCCCCTCTATTGCATAGCTTTGCAACAATTTTATTTCCTCTTTAGTAAAATTTCCTTTGTACAAAAGCATAGGATCTATTTCATCATTTGTACTTCCCATGTTCCCTTCATCCATTTCAAATTCAGTTATCAATAACCTATTAATTCTCATTATATTTCTCTTAGTATTACTTATAACGAACTTCAAAGTGTTCATAAGCCAACCATTAGGATTAGGGCTAGCCATAAGCTGGTCTATTTTTATCCAAGCAATTCTAAATGTCTCTTGTACTGCCTCTTCCGCTAATGATTTGCTATTTAATTGGTTAACAGCATAAATATTAAGCTTAACAAATAGCTCTTTATACATTCTTTCAATAATCTCTTCTCTTTTCTTACAATTACCTTTCATATCTAGAAATCCTCCTAATTGAGTATTTTACCAGTCAGAAAGATTATACCATAATTTTGTAATGTTCTCCATATATAATTGGGTCAAAATAAAAGTAATTACAAATGTTATATGCCCCTTGTCTACTTGGCAAGGGGCATATAAAAAATGCTCTTTTTACTAATTTGGCTTTTGCATTCCTGCATGGTCAATTATGTAATTATCTTTATAAATAAACTCGGATATAGGTTTAAATTCATATCCTTTATCTTTTAACTGCCGTATTAGTTCAGGCAAAACTGTTGCTGTATCTTTAGTCCCATTATGCATTAATATAATCGAGCCATTTTTCACTTTAGAAGTAACTCGACTTAATATGTTATCTGCGCCAAAATTCTTCCAATCCAAACTATCTACATCCCATTGAATTGTATAAAATCCTAATTCTTCAGCTGCACTAATTACATTGTCGTTATATTCCCCATATGGCGCTCTAAATAAGTTATTTTCTTTACCCGTTGCATTTTCAATTTTCTCGTTTGCATTCTTAATTTCACTTTTTATGTTGTCATATGATAGTGATGCAATATGAGGATGTGTATCCGAATGATTTGCTACATCATGCCCTTCATCCGTCATACGTTTTATGACATCTGGAAATTTATCTACCCATTCTCCAAGCACAAAAAAAGTAGCTTTTATATTATTTTCCTTTAATGTATCTAAAATCTGTGGCATATCTTCTGCTCCCCAAGCACAGTCAAACGTAAGCGAAATTTTAGGCTCGGTTGTTTCTATATTGTATATAGGTAATTTTCTAGTTGTAGAAGCAACCGTAGATATAACATCATTTGTAACCTTTCCGGCTACTGAAAAAGCCATTCCAATTAAAGCAATTACAAAACAATACCTCATTAGTTTCCATTTATCCCATACATAAAGTCTCATAAAAAACACTCCGTTTCACATTGTTTGTATAAACTTATGCGAAACGAAGTGTAATTATTCTTTTTAAAATAGTTGACCATAATTTCAAACTGTGATATACTTTTTACATTAAAACGTGTTTATTTATCCATATTTTTTAATTGGAGGTCGAATCATGAAGGAAAAATTTCTCAGGTTCCTTTTTAAGGTTGCAAATATTGTTTTGCTTTGTCTTTTTCTCCTTTTTTTGCTTCTTAATTTAAGCACCTTAGCTAGCCTCTACACCAATTGTGTGTTCGCTATTATGCACTTTATTTTACGACTTATAAGTGGAAAGTAATTTGATCTTAAAAAGAGGAAAATCCAAATGGATTTTCCTCTTTTTTTACTTATCGTCCTTTTTAACCGGCTTTAGCATGATGTGAACATCATCTAATTGGTTAGGATATACCGCTGACGGCGCTCCCATTAATAAATCTCTTGCTTTACTATTCTTAGGGAATGCAATTACTTCTCTTATGCTATCTTCCTCTGCAAGTAACATTACCATTCTATCTAGTCCAGGAGCTGCTCCGGCGTGCGGTGGTGCTCCATATTGGAATGCATTAAACAATGCCCCGAACTTAGCTTCAACATGTTGCCTTGTGTATCCAGCTATTTCAAAAGCTCTTTCCATTATTTCAACATCGTGGTTTCTAACAGCTCCGGATGCAAGTTCATATCCATTACATACTAGATCATACTGCCATGCATAAATATCTAGCGGGTCTTTTGTATTTAATGCTTCAAGTCCACCTTGTGGCATTGAGAACGGGTTATGATTGAATTCGATTTTTCCCTCTTCATCTTTCTCATACATAGGGAAATCAACTATCCAGCAGAACTTATATGTGTTCTTCTCTAATAAATCAAGTCTCTTACCTAATTCAATTCTAACTCCACCGGCAATCTTATTAACTGCTTCTTCCTCATCTGCCATAAAGAATACAGCGTCGTTTGCCTTAACCTTATTTAATAATTCAGCTCTCATAGGTTCAGTAATAAACTTAGTTATTCCACCAGCAAAAGTCATATCCTCGTTAACCTTAACATATCCAAGCCCCTTTGCTCCACATTCATTAACAGCAAATTCAGTCATTTGGTCAAAGAATTTTCTAGTCTCCTTAGCGCAATTCGGAACAATAATCATTCTAACAGTTTTGTCCTTAAATGCAGCAAATTCAGTATCCTTAAATAATTCGGTTGCATCTTCAATAATAAGTGGGTTTCTTAAATCAGGCTTATCTGAACCATATTTCTTCATTGCTTCTTTGTATGGAATTCTAATTAATCCATCTTCACTTACACTCCAAGTTGTATGCTTTCTAAATGTATTTAGTACGACATTTTCAACTGCTTTTAGTACATCTTCTTGTGTAGCAAATGACATTTCCAAGTCGACTTGGTAAAACTCTCCCGGAGACCTGTCCGCTCTAGGGTCTTCATCTCTAAAACAAGGAGCGATTTGGTAATACTTATCAAAACCTGACATCATCAAAAGTTGTTTAAACTGTTGAGGAGCTTGTGGTAATGCATAAAATTCACCTGGATGAAGTCTGCTTGGAACTAAGAAGTCTCTTGCACCTTCTGGCGAAGAACTTGTAAGTATCGGTGTTTGAATTTCAACAAATCCCATATCATCCATTATTTCACGAACAGTCTTCATAATTTTTGCTCTAAAAACAATGTTATTATGAATTCTTTCATTTCTTAAATCAAGGAATCTATATTCAAGTCTTAAGTCCTCTCTTACATCTTGGTCGATATTAATTTCAAAAGGCAAAACATTTTTAGCCTTGCCGCAAACAGTAATTTTAGAAGGAACAATTTCAATATCTCCTGTTGGAAGATTAGGATTCTTATTAGAACGTTCACGAACCTTACCTGTAATAGAAACAGTACTTTCTGTATTTATTCCTCTAATAATCTTCATATTTTCTTCATCATCTGAAATAACAGCTTGTGTGATTCCAAAATGGTCTCTAATATCTAAGAAAATAACAGATCCTAAATCTCTTATAGTCTGCACCCATCCGGCTATTCTTACTTCTTTTCCTACATCAGCAATTCTTAATTCATTGCAATAATGAGTTCTGTACTCATTCATCAAAATCTCTCCTTTCAAAAACAAAAGTCCCTAAAGTAGTAAAAACTACTCTAGGGACGAAAGTATCTCTTCCGTGGTACCACCCACATTTTAACTCTTGGTCTTTAACGTAACCATACGATCTTGCTTAATCACAAGACTGCTCAAAAGTGTCTTCAAATCACTTTAGTTAGAAACATCACACCAAATCTGTTTCCTCTCTCAAACTCAGTTTGATTTTACTCTTCTTTCTCATTGCCTTTAACTTATTCTAAATCTATATTCGACAAAAGTCAACCTAAAAAACTAATTTTTGTTCAAATTATAGTTCATCATAAGCAATATCACTAGGCACTCTTGATTGTCTGTCCGGGTCATCTGTCTTATAAATGTCTTGGCTCTTTGAATAGAAATATACATACATATCATTTACTAATAGCTTATAATCTTTTTCTGTTGTTGGAACCCAAACATGATATACAGTTCCCTTTATTACTGACGAATCTTTTAGCTTTTCTTCCGTATATAATCCGTTTCTTAATCCGTATAAGAAATCATCTTCATATAAATCTTCACCTATTGTTTGTCTTATTCTTGTTCTAACATCTTCTTTAGCAAATAACTTTTCAGTTAATCCTTCATTATCATATGTTGGTGAACCTTTAACATATTTTCCTATAATCTTATTCTCAGAACTCATATCAAGGTTTCCTCCAAGTATTGATGTAATCTCTAACCAGTCATCTGCTATTGTAAATGTAATGGTGTCTTGAGTTATACCATATCCATATACATATTTTGCTGTGTTGGTAGATGTAATTTCTGCTGTTCCTTCAAATGTATCACTTATTGAATAGTAATTAGATGTTAACTTGAAGTCAAATGATGTTGCCATTTGATGAGATATTTCAAGCTTTGCTCCTAGTGATGAATGTGTCTTTGTTCTGTTCCATGTTCCTGTAAAATCTGCATTTTCTTCATTAGACGGATTTTCAATTGGTACTATTACTACTCCCGATGCGTTTATGTATCCAAACTTTCTGTCTAATACAACTTTAGCAGTTCCTTCACTAGAAAATGGCTCTACTCTATCATATAGGAGGTCACATACCTTGTTTCCGTTTCTATCTATAAATCCGTATTTTCCGCCTTTTCCAACTGCAATTATTCCGTTAGATATCTCACCACAGAAATAGTAATCAACAGGAATTACTTCTTTACCTTCTGTATTTATATATCCCCATAAGTTGTCCTTTTTTACCTTAGCAATCTTCTCGCCCATAAAATTATTGGCTGAATCATAGATAAGTGGAATTTTTACATGTCCATTTTTATCTATATATCCCCATTTTCCATCTTTCTTTACTAATGCAAGTCCTTGGTAGTACTGATTTTTTACATCATATTCTACATATGGTGCTTTAGCATCGTCTTCTTCAGCTTGTTGCCTTTGTTCTATTTCGGCTTGCCTTCTTGCTTCCTCATCAGCTTTCTTTTGTTCTTCATTTCTTGCGATAGTTACTTTGGCAAACTCTGCATTTTCGAAAACAAGCATAAAAATACCTGAAATTGCAATAGATGCCAATATAATGCCAGCTAAAATTTTAAGTTTTAATTTCATAATAATTCTCCCCATCCCTGTTAATAACTTTAAAACATTAATATACTTATTTTGTAAAATCAATCTCCATTCTGTTAATGCCATCAGTATACAATATTATTACCATATAATTACCTATTTTTCTAACAAAAAATGTCTGAGATATATCCAAAGAATCAAAAGTTGTGTTTATTGAAAAGTATTTTTCACCATTAATTAATGTCTCATAAGTGCTTTCAATTTCTCTACAAGCAGGTGGTTTTACATAGTCTATTTCCCTAGATGAATATGAAACAGTATTTTGTTCCTTTAATGCATTAAAATATTGTCTTTCATCAATATCAGAATTCTCTACTTGTATTAAATTTTCATACATAATAACCATGTTGCCCCCTGTCACTTCATTCTTAGCCATAGCATCAATATGTATTGATTCGTGGTCATTATCTATGGTTTCATTTATTTCTTGCTTTGAACAAACTGTCCAATCATCCGGAATAGTTAACTCTAAATTTGCAAAGTCATTAACATATGTTTTTTCTTTCCATACACCGGTCATATACACTTTATCTTCTTTATTGCAACCACAGAAACAGAATACCAAAGCCAATGAAATTAACATTAAAAATCTTCGCCTCATATTTACATCTCCTTTCAAAGGATAGTTTTGTTCAAATTATAATTCATCATAAGCAATATCACTAGGCACTCTTGATTGTCTGTCCGGGTCATCTGTCTTATAAATGTCTTGGCTCTTTG
>CAKSUD010000016.1 GCA_934500865.1 uncultured Clostridia bacterium
AATTGCTAACTTGGTAATTTTGTGGTATAATTTACTAGAAAATTATTTAGAAAACGAGGCGTAAAATTATGATACTTATTAAATCACCAAAAGAAATTGAATATATGCGTGAATCCGGTAGGATTGTAGCATTAGCATTAAATGAAATGGAAAAGGCAGTTAGACCGGGAATCACTACCAAAGACCTAGACACAATTGCAACCACTGTATTAAAAGAAGAAGGAGCAATTCCATCATTTAAAGGTCAAATGGGATTCGAAGGCAGTAAACCTTATCCGGCTACTATTTGTGCATCAGTAAATAACCAAATTATTCATGGTATACCTGATAACTATGTACTAAAAGAAGGAGACATCATAAGCATTGATATGGGAGCATTAAAGAACGGCTATCATGGAGATGCAGCTAGAACTTTTGCTGTAGGAAATATTTCTGATGAAGCTAAAAAACTTATCGAAGTTACAAAACAAAGCTTTTTTGAAGGAATAAAAAATGCGGTAGACGGAAATAGAGTTTCTGATATTTCACACGCCGTTCAAACATATGCAGAAAGTTTTGGCTTCTCGGTAGTAAGAGACTTTGTTGGACATGGCGTAGGCAGAGAATTACACGAAGACCCTCAAGTACCTAATTACGGGAAACCCGGAAGAGGACCTAGACTAGCAAAGGGAATGGTAATTGCAGTAGAGCCTATGATAAATGCAGGTAGCTATGATATAGATATTTTAAAGAATGGTTGGACTGTTGTAACAGTTGATGGAAAACTATCTGCCCATTATGAGAATACAATCTTAATTACAGACGGTGAGCCTGAAATTTTGACAATGATTAAATAAAAACGATACTTTTTAAAAAATGGTAAGAAAGTTTCAAAAATAATGTTGACAAAATATGGTTACAATGGTATACTTACTAAGTTGAATTAAAATTTTAACGATATTTGGAGGTTTTTATGGCTAAGGAAGATGTCATAGAAGTTGAAGGAACAGTCCTCGAGGCTTTGCCTAATGCGATGTTCCAAGTAGAACTTGAAAATGGTCACAAAATTCTTGCCCATATTTCAGGTAAGCTACGCATGAATTTCATTAAGATTTTGCCGGGAGACAAAGTTAAATTGGAGTTATCTCCATATGACTTAACTCGTGGAAGAATCACATGGAGAGCAAAGTAAATTTGCACTTCAATTTAGAAACAGAGAGGAATGAAATGAAATGAAAGTAAGACCATCAGTTAAGAAAATTTGCGAAAAATGCAAATTTATCAGAAGAAAGGGTACTCTTAGAGTTATCTGTGAAAACCCTAAGCACAAACAAAGACAAGGCTAATTGCTAAAGTCTGAATGTAGTATTTTAACTACAACGTATGGCTATTTACAGTAGCCAAGCTAAGCTATGTAAAAATCAATGGCTGGGGCGGCTGAGTAGGAGACTACTTTCCCACTGTTGTTTTTAATCCTAATTTAAGGTTGAGCACTTAATTTGGGATAATTAGTTTCGTCTACTAATTATATTAAAAAAGGCGGAAAATTTTTTGGAGGTGTAATTTAAGATATGGCACGTATCGCAGGTGTTGATTTACCAAGAGAAAAACGTATTGAAATTGGATTAACATATATCTATGGTATTGGCAGAACATTATCTAATGAAATTCTTGCTGAAACTAAGATTAATCCTGATACAAGAGTAAAAGATCTTACTGACGACCAAATCAGTAAATTAAGAGAATCTATCGAAAAGAACCACAAGGTTGAAGGTGACTTACGTAGAGAAATAGCATTAAATATAAAGAGACTTATGGAAATTGGAAGTTATCGTGGTTCAAGACACAAGAAAAACTTACCATGCAGAGGTCAAAGAACAAAGACAAACGCAAGGACTTGTAAGGGTCCTGTAAAGAGATAAGGAGGGATGAAATATGGCAAAGACAACAACTAAGAGAGTAAGAAGAATTCAAAGAAAAAATATTGAACGTGGAGCAGCTCATATTCATTCAACCTTTAACAATACAATTGTTACATTGACTGATGAAGCTGGAAACGTAATTTCATGGGCAAGTGCTGGTGAACTTGGTTTTAAGGGTTCTAGAAAGAGCACTCCGTTTGCTGCACAAATGGCAGCCGAAACTGCATCTAAGGCAGCTATGGAACATGGTTTAAGAAAAGTAGAAGTTTATGTTAAGGGACCTGGAGCTGGTCGTGAAGCTGCAATTCGTGCACTTCAAGCAGCTGGAATCGAAGTAACTTCTATCAAGGATGTTACACCTATTCCTCACAATGGTTGCAGACCACCTAAGAGAAGAAGAGTTTAATCTTCAGATTTATAAAGAAATTTAATAAGGAGTTGAATATAAATGGCAAGATATACTGACGCATCATGCCGTCTCTGCCGTAGAGAAGGACAAAAGTTGTTCTTAAAGGGAACAAGATGTTATACAGATAAATGTGCTGTTGCTAGACGTGCTCAGGCCCCTGGACAACACGGTGCAAAGAAAAAGAAATTATCTGAATACGGAGTACAATTAAGAGAAAAACAAAAAGCAAAAGTATTCTATGGTGTTTTAGAAGGACAATTCAGAAAGTATTTTGAAATGGCTTCTAATAAAAAAGGTATCACCGGTGAAAACTTACTTCAATTATTAGAATTAAGATTAGATAACGTAGTTTACAGAATGGGATTAGCTACTTCAAGAGCTGAAGCTAGACAAATCGTTCGTCACGGACACATTACTGTAAATGGCGGAAAGGTAAACATTCCTTCATATATAGTTGAAAAGAATGACGTTATCGCAGTTTGCGAAGCTAGTCAAAATGACGAGAAGTTTAAAACAATTATGGAACAAACAGCAGGTAGAAACGTACCAGCTTGGATGGAATTTAACGCAGAGCAAAAGAAAGCTACTGTTGTTGAACTTCCTAAGAGAGAAGATATTGACTTACCAGTACAAGAACACTTAATCGTAGAACTTTACTCTAAGTAATAATTTGAATTAAAAATTTTAGAGGAGGTTGTAAAATGATAGAAATCGAAAAGCCAAAGGTAATATGTGCTGATTTAAATGAAGAAAATGGTTATGGTAAATTCATTGTTGAACCATTAGAACGTGGATATGGTACAACCTTAGGAAATTCACTAAGAAGAGTTCTTTTATCATCACTTCCTGGTGGAGCTATTAATAGCATTAAGTTTGATGGCGTTTTACATGAATTTTCTACTATTCCGGGCGTTTTAGAAGACGTTACTGAAATAATACTTAATGTAAAACAACTTGCACTTGCTATTCATAGTGATGGTGAGAAAACTTTAGTTATTGACTCAAATAAAGAAGGAGTTATAACAGCAGGGGATATTAAAGTTGACGCTGATGTTGAAATATTAAATCCTGATTTATATATTTGTACTTTAGCTAAAGGTGGTAAGATTCATGCTGAAATGACAGCTCATAAAGGTAGAGGATATACCTCTGCTGAAAGAAATAAGCAACCTGGTCAACCAATAGGTCTTATTCCAGTAGATTCAATATATACACCTGTTAAAAAGGTTAACTATACTATTGAAAATACAAGAGTTGGTCAAATTGCAGATTATGATAAATTGACTTTAGAAGTATGGACAAATAAGACAATCACTGCAGAAGAAGCTGTAAGCCTTGCTGCTAAGATTATGAGTGAACACTTAAACTTATTTGTTGATTTATCTGAAAAAGCTAAGAATACAGAATTTATGGTTGAAAAAGAAGATGCCGGAAAAGAAAAGATTTTAGAGATGACAATCGAAGAACTTGATTTGTCAGTTAGATCTTATAATTGCTTGAAACGTGCTGGTATCAATACTGTTCAAAACTTAACTGAAAAGACTGAGGAAGAAATGTTAAAGGTTAGAAACCTAGGACGTAAATCTTTCGATGAAGTTGTTCAAAAGTTAGACAGTTTAGGTTTATCACTAGCACCGGCTGAAGAATAATTAGTTTTAATAATAAGTAGGGAGGAAATAAAGATGGCAGGTACCAGAAAATTAGGACGCACTACTGATCATAGATTAGCTATGCTTAAGTCTCTTACTACATCACTTTTATTAAACGGCAAGATTGAAACAACAGAAGCTAAGGCTAAGGATGTTAGAATTCTTGTTGAAAAGTTGATTACTTTAGGAATTAAGGAACAAGCTAATGTTACAACTGCTGAAAAAACAGTAAGCAGTGCAAAAGTAGATGCTAAGGGAAATAAAGTATACGTTGAAGCTACAAGCAAAAACGGAAAGAAATATAAGAAGGTAGAAAGAGAAATCACTAAGAAAACAGTTGAAATCGACTTACCTTCAAGACTTGCTGCTAGACGTAAGATGTTCACAATGATTAATAAAGTTAAAGATGCTAATGGTAAGAACATTGATTTAACTGCAAAATTATTTGGTGAATATGCTGATAAGTACAAGACAAGAACAGGCGGATATACAAGAATATTAAAGCTTGGTCAAAGACGTGGCGACGCAGCAGAAATGGTAATCTTAGAATTAGTTTAGTACATTAGATGAGAAACCTTAAATGGTTTCTCATTTTTTGCGTATTCACACAATATTCATCTATTGCTCATTTTATTTGTGTTGACTACAATGTGCTAAAGAGATATAATCGTTTTGAAAGGACGTAAGGTGATTAAATGGATTACAAAACAAAAGGTAATGAGTTAATTAGTGTCACTCCAGATGATACACTTTCTATTTCATTATCTCCGGACGAGCAAAAGTATTTTTTTAATCAAGCAAGACAATATCGAGAATTAATAATGATGTATAATTCGGCTATAAAAGAAGTAAAAACAAAGTTAGAAGTCTTAAATGATGAATTATCTATAAAGAATGAAAGAAATCCAATTGAATCGATTTCTTCGCGTGTTAAGAGTATAACAAGTATCGTAGATAAATTAAATAGAAAAGGTAAAGAAATATCTGTTAAAGAAGTGTACAATACATTAAACGATGTTGCGGGGATAAGGATAATTTGTTCATTTGTTGATGATATATATCAAATAGCTAATATGTTAATACGTCAGGATGATATAAAGCTTGTTGAGGTAAAGGATTATATTCAACATCCTAAGCCAAATGGTTACAGAAGCTTACATTTGGTTATAGAAGTACCTATATTTTTAAGCAACAGAAAGAGATATATGAAAGTTGAAATTCAAATTAGAACTATGGCAATGGACTTCTGGGCTAGTTTGGAGCATGAATTAAAATATAAGCACGATATAGAAAATGAAAACGAGATAAGCAAGGAATTAAGAGAGTGTGCTGAAGTTATTTCTAATACAGATATGAAAATGCTAGAAATAAGGGATAAAATTAAGCCTAAGCATACTGAAGATGCTAGATATTTAGACTTAATACCAAAGCTGTAATGTATCAGTTGACTTGACATAATGAAACTACCATGTTATACTTACTATCGTAGATAAACAATAAAAAATTCTTTTTATTTTTGGAGGATGGTATGTAGAATTAATAAGCCTTTGGCGTGTTATTTATAAACATAAGTAAGAAATTCCAATCGAAAGACGAAAAACAAATAAATCTAATTGTATTTTGGAGGAAATATGGAGTTTGCATTATCGCTTATAAACTTTGGAATGATGACATTTGCTTTTATATATGTATATATCTTTCATAAAAAATCGGCCTTATTGGCGATACGATGACATTGTTGGAAATATGAAGTGGAGAGCGAGGCTTTCACTTGGTGTTACAATGCTTTATGGATTTTATTGCATAATAGGAGATGGCAAGCTTATAATTTGGATTTTGTGGCTTATAGTATTTATAATAGATGTTTTACGTTTAAAGCAGCAGTTAAGGTGATAGTAAGACAAGTTAAATTCGGAATGGTTTTTATCATTCCGAATTTTTTTCTATTAAAATTTTAATTTATTCTGATTTTATATTTAATTGTTTTAAAAGTATTGCTATTAATATTGTAAAAATGGCTTAAATATAATAAAATATTTATGTTGATTTATATTGAGAGGATTGAGTTTTGATGATTGTTGCAGATAAATGGAAAGATTATGAGTTAATTGATACTTCAAATGGTGAAAAGCTTGAAAGATGGGGAAATTATATTTTAAGGAGACCGGATCCGCAAATTGTATGGGATACACCAATGGGCAAAGAGTGGAATAAGGTTGACGGATGGTATCATAGAAGTAAATCCGGTGGCGGAAATTGGGAGTTTATAAAACCTCTTCCGGAGACTTGGACTATTTCATATAAAGATTTGAAATTCGTAATTAAGCCAATGAATTTTAAACATACAGGTTTGTTTCCGGAACAAGCTGTTAATTGGGAATGGATGATTGATAAAATAAAGAATGCAGGTCGTCCAATTCGTGTACTTAATTTATTCGCATACACGGGTGGAGCAAGTGTGGCATGCGCATATGCTGGAGCAAGTGTTTGTCATGTTGATGCGTCTAAACGTATTGTTGCTCAGGCTAAGGAAAACTTGACTTTATCCGGACTTGGAAATAGGGAAGTCAGATTTATTGTTGATGATGTGGGAAAGTTTGTTGAGCGTGAAATTAGACGTGGTAAAAAGTATGATGCAATAGTTATGGATCCTCCGAGTTACGGAAAAGGTTCTAATGGAGAGGTTTGGAATATTGAAACAGACTTGTACCCGTTAATTCAAAAATGTTTACAGGTTTTAAGTGACGAACCGTTATTCTTCCTTATTAATTCATATACGGCTGGTCTTGCACCAACAGTATTAAAAAATATACTTGATTTAACTATGAAGAACGGAGAAACGAGTTGCGGAGAAATAGGGCTTCCTATTACTAAGTCTAAATTAGTTTTACCTTGTGGAATTTATGGAAGATGGTGTGCTAAATAGTGAAATTAAATGTTATATATGAAGATAATCATATTATAGTTGTAGAAAAACCGGCAGGAGTTCCGACTCAGGCTGATATTTCCGGCGATACCGATATGTATACGCTAGTTGGCGAATATATTAAGGAAAAGTACAATAAACCCGGTAATGTGTTTGTAGGAATTGTACATAGGTTAGACAGACCTGTTGGTGGAATAATGGTTTTTGCTAGGACTTCTAAAGGTGCTTCAAGGTTATCTGAGCAAATACGAAATAGAAGTTTTAAAAAGACTTATAGGGCTATGGTTCACGGATTACTTAAAAATAAAAAGGGGACTCTTGAAAATTACTTGCTTAAAGATGAAGAAAAGAATAAATCCTTTGTTGTGTCGGAAGGTACTAAGAATGCCAAACTAGCTGTATTAGATTATGAGGTTATTTCTGAAAATAAGGCGGATAATACGAGTATCGTAGAGGTTGAGCTTCATACAGGAAGGCATCATCAAATAAGGCTACAATTTGCGAATATTGGTCATCCTTTGGTGGGCGATAGTAAATATGGTAATGATAAAGGATTATCTAATGTAGCACTTTGGTCATATAAATTAAAATTTAAACATCCGACAAAAAATGAAGAAATGGAATTTACATTAGAACCAAAAATGTAACTCAAAAAAACACCTTGCTGTAAGAAAGCAGGGTGATTTTTTGTGCTTTCAAATAGAGTGGTTGACAATAATTGAGGAATACTATATAATGGACAGGTAAATTAATAAATGTAAACTTTTGGCTAATTGCTGAAAGAAAAATCCAATATTCTTTTTTTGGAGGAGAACTATGAAAAAGTTAAGCTTCATGATGTTCGAGAAAATCTACTTGTTACTTCAAACTGGTCTTACTCCTGGACAAATTTATTTGATTGCTAGTGGCATTGAATCTGGCTTAACATGCGACAAGATAGCGCTGTATGCAGAGATGGAGTTCGATGAGGAGCAATTTAAGGAAATTTGTAAAGGCTTTAAAGATGGCTTGACAGATGAGCAGATAGCAACGTATGCCAAGCCAGAGTTTGACAGGAAGCAGATGCAAAAAATGCGTAGAATGTTCGAACGAGTGAATAAGCGTTAAGTAAAAATTCAAAGAAATCGCCTTGCTGTAAGAAAGCAGGGTGATTTTTTGTGCTTTCAAATAGAGTGGTTGACAATAATTAAGGAATACTATATAATGGACAGGTAAATTAATAAATGTAAACTTTTGGCTGATTGCTAAAAGAAAAATCCAATATTCTTTTTTGGAGGAGAACTATGAAAAGACTGCATGCAAAGTTCAGCTGGAGACAAAAATACGAGATACGACTGGGATTTAAGTCGGGTTTAACGGATGAACAGGTAGAAATATACGCAAGCCCTGAATTTGATTGGAGTCAAATGCAGGAAATTAGATTGGGCTTTGAGGCTGGGTTGATGAGTGAACAAGTAACATTGTATGCCAAGCCAGAGTTCAATGTTTTGCAAATGGGAACAATCCGGGCTGGTTTTAAAGCTAGTTTAACGTTTGAACAGGTAAAAATGTATGCAAGTTCTAAATTCAATTGGGAGCAAATGGAGGAAATTCGACTAGGATTTGAAGCTGGCTTAACGCTTGAACAGGTGTCACTGTATGCAAGTCCTGAATTTACTTGGGAGCAGATGGCTGAAATTCGACTAGGATTTGGAGAGGGTCTAACATTTGAACAGGTAGCAATGTATGCCAAGCCAGAATTCAGTAAATGGAAAATGAATGGTTTTAGAACAGGCCTTGAGATGGGATTCACAGCTGAACAGATAGAATTGTATGCATATCCAATGCTCGATAAGTTGCAAAGACTTGCAATTGAAGTTGGTGTTAAATCTGGCTTAACGTGTGAACAGATTGCATTGTATGCCAAACCATATTTCAACTCATTGCAAATGTTTGAAATTGTACGTGGTTTTAAGTGTGGCTTAACGTATGAGCAAGTAGAGCTTTACGCCCATTCAGTGTTTAATGATGACCAAATGAGGCAAATTCGTAGTGGTTTTAACGATAAACTGACATACGAGCAAGTGCTGGAATATGCTGAGCCAAGGTTCGGTTGGATGTGGATGTATGCAGTGCGTACAGTCTCTAAATTAAAGAATAAGCTTTTTAAGAAAGCTAAGTAAAAACTCAAAGAAATCACCTTGCAATAAGAAAGTAGGGTGATTTTTTGTGCTTTCAAACAGAATGGTTGACAATAACTTTGGAATGCTATATAATAGGTAAGTCAGTGAATAAATGTAAACTTTTGGCTGATTGCTAAAAGAAAAATCCAATATTCTTTTTATGGAGGAGACCTATGAAAAAACTGCACGCAAAGTTCAGCTGGAGACAAAAATACGAGATACGACTGGGATTTAAGTCGGGTTTAACGGATGAACAGGTAGCAACATATGCTAAACCTGAGTTTAATGAGTGGCAAATGATGCAAATTAGACTTGGTCTTGAAAATGGTCTGTCCTATAGCCAGGTAGCGATGTATGCTAAGCTGGAGTTCAATGCTGACCAAATGACGCAAATTCGCGAAGGCTTTGAAAATGGTCTGTCCTATGAACAGGTGGCACTTTATGCCAAAACAGAGTTCGATTGGATGCAAATGCACTCTATTAGTGAAGGCCTTAAAGCTGGTTTAACGTTTGAACAGATAGCAGTGTGTGCTAAACCTGAGTTTGATGAGTGGCAAATAGAACAAATCTGCGAAGGATTTAAAGCTGGGTTAGCGTATGAAAAGGTGGTAATGTATGCTAAGCCTGAGATCAAAAGTTGGCAAATGAGGGTAATTCGAACAGGCTATGAAAATGGATTGACGGACCAACAGGTGGCATTTTGTACCCAATCAAAGCCCGATTGGAAGCAAATGATGGAAAGCTTTGGAGTGGGCTTAACGGACGAGCAGATAGCAGTGTATGCAAAGCAGAAGTTTAATTGGTATCAAATGGAAGAAATACGAGCAGGCTTTAATAGACGATTAACCGTCGAACAAGTGGCAATATATGCCAAGCCGGATTTCGATGCTTGGGAAATGGAGCAAATTCGCAAAGGCTTTGATGACCTAACACTTGAGCAGGTAAAAATGTATGCTAAGCTTGAGTTCGACAGTTGGCAAATGAGGGTAATTCGAACAGGCTTTAAAGATGGTCTAACAAAGAAGCAAATCGCAGTGTATGCCAAGTCAGAGTTTAGTGGGGAGCAAATGGAGCAAATTCGCAAAGGCTTTAAAGATGGTCTAACACTTTGGCAGGTAAAAATGTATGCTAAACCAGAGTTTAATGTTTGGCAAATGCAAGAAATCCTGTTAGGTTTTAAGAATGGTTTAGCATTTAAACAAGTAGCACTGTATGCTAAGCCGAAGATTCCCATGACGCGGATGTACAAAATACGTAGAATGCTCGAATTAAAGAATAAGCTTTTTAAAAGCTAAGTAAAAACACAAAAAACACCTTGCAATAAGAAAGCAGGGTGATTTTTTGTGCCTTTAAGCAAATTGGTTGACAATAATTAAGGGATACTATATAATGGACAGGTAAATCAATAAATGTAAACTTTTAGCTAGTTGCTGAAAGGAAATTCCAATATTTTTTATGGAGGAGACCTATGAAGACTTTAAACTATGAGGTACTTGAGCAAATCAGAAAAATGGAGAAAAAAGGTATTGTATTAGAGAATTATGCAATGTTTAATAAAGAGCAAATGGAGGAAATTTGCGAAGGTTTTGAAAATGGTTTGACGAGTGAACAGTTGGCGATGTATGCCAAGCCAGAGTTCGATGTTTTGCAAATGGAACAAATCCGTGAAGGATTTAGAGCTGGCTTAACGTGCGAGCAAGTAAAAATGTATGCTAAACCAAAGTTTAACCCTTTGCAAATGGGGCAAATTAGCAGAGGATTTAGAGCAGGCTTAACGTACGAACAAGTTGCGCTGTATGCAAGTCCTAAATTCAACTGGAAGCAAATGAAGGAAATTCAACAAGGTTTTAGAGATGGTTTAACGCACGCACAAGTTGCACTGTATGCAATTCCTGAATTCAATTGGGAACAAATGAAACAAATCTGCGAAGGCTTTAAATCTGGTCTAGTGTATGAACAGGTAGTAATGTATGCTAAGCCAAAGTTTACTGAATGGCAAATGGCGGAAATTATATGGGGTTTTAAACATCGATTGACGCTTGAACAGGCAGCAGTGTGCGCCAATCCCGAGTTTACTGAGCGGTTGCAAATAGAGGAAATTATATGGGGCTTTAACAATGGACTAGCACTTGATGAGGTAGCAATGTATGCAAGTCCTGAATTTGATTTTTGTCAAATGGATGCAATTCGCGAGGGACTTGAAAATGGTTTAACACATAAACAAGTAGCTCGGTATGCGAAGCCAGAGGTATGTGTAGAGTATATGCAAAAAATACGTAGAATGCTCGAACTAAAGAATAAGCTTTTTAGGAAAGCTAAGTAAAAATTCAGAAAACACCTTGCTATAGGAAAGCGGGGTGATTTTTTGTGCCTTTAAGCAGACTGGTTGACAATAATTAAGGGATGCTATATAATGGACAAGTAAATCAATAAATGTAAACTTTTAGCTAGTTGCTGAAAGGAAATTCCAATATTTTTTATGGAGGAGACCTATGAAGACTTTAAACTATGAGGTACTTGAGCAAATTCGTGAGATAACCCAAAAAGGTTTTATTTTAAAGAGTATTGAAGGAAAGCGCCAAAATGTTGCAGATGGACTAAAATATGAATTACAGTATATAGAGCTTAATAGAAATCAAATGCGCGAAATCCAAAAGGGATTTAGAGCTGGCTTAACGTGTGAGCAGGTGACACTGTATGCAAGTCCCGAATTCAATTGTGAGCAGATGACTAAAATTCGATGTGGCTTTGAAGCCGGTTTAACGTGCGAACAGGTGGCACTGTATGCAAGCCCTAAATTCAATTGTGAGCAGATGTCTGAAATTCGATGTGGCTTTGAAGCCGGTTTAACATGTAAACAAGTGGCGATGTATGCTAAGCCAGAACTCGCTAAGTGGCAAATGGCTGGTTTTAGAAGGGGACTTTTAATGGGTTTCACAAATGGACAGATAGAACTACTTACAGAAGCATATTTCAATTCATTTCAAACGAATGAAATTGAGTGTGGGTTCGAAAATGGTTTGACGTGCAGACAAGTAAAAATGTATGCGGATCCTGAACTAAATAGTGATCAAATGTATGAAATTAGGTTGGGTTTTGAAAATGGTTTGACGATGAACCAAGTAGAGCAGTATGCAAGTAGCTTGTTCGATTGTGATCAAATGTGTGAAATTCGACGTGGTCTTGAAGCCGGCTTGACGAGTGAACAAATGGAACTGTATGCATGGTTTGGATTCAGTTGGGCGCAAATGACTGAAATTAGGTTGGGTTTTGAAAACGGTTTGTTAATGAGCCAAGTAGAGCAGTATGCAAGTAGCTTGTTCGATTGTGATCAAATGTATGAAATTCGCAAAGGCCTTGAAGCCGGATTAACGAGTAAACAAGTAGCACGGTATGCGAAGTCAGAAATAAGTTCAGAATGGATGCAAGAAATACGCAGAAGGCTAGAGTTAAAGAATAAGCTTTTTAGGAAAGCTAAGTAAAAGATTAAAAATCACCTTGCTATAAAAAGCAGGGTGATTTTTAATTTTCTAGGAAAGTTCGAGCTATGAGTTAAAACCTTAACTTAGTGCAACTCCAGTCTAATTAAAATTTAGCTGATGAAATCAGCGTTAAAAATTTTAATTAGTAGCTCGAACGACCGACAGAAAACAAAAGTGTTTGTCTAAATCTTTGATTTAGCAACAAACAGTTTCACAGAGTGCAAAAAGTTCATTGATGTTGTTGACCGAAGGTCAACATAGCGTGGACTTTAGTCCACTTTTTTTATGCTTAAGCTTGAAAAAATGCGCCTTTTATGATATAATGGATGTTGCATTTTTATATTATCAGATTCAATGATTTTTTTCATTGATAAAACAAATCTTTCATTTTTTTGGAGGTACTACCCATGACGGACGTAGAAAAGAAGATTGAGATGGAGACAAAGCAGGAACAAAGCAACTTTAACGAAATTGATGAAAGGAAGTTTTGCTTGGGCGAAGAGTGCCCTGACAAAAATTGTAGGATTTGCCCAGCTGCATGGCATGCAAGATTTGTTTTAGACATTACAGATTCTTACCGAAGAGCTGTACCAACAGGATACTATACTTCTACGGTTATGTCATACAAAGATCCTGTAACAGGAAAAACAAAATACTGTTATACTCGTCCAGATTAAACTCATTAGGAGAGCCATAAAGGCTCTTCTTTTTTTGTTGTAAATTTAGAATTTAAATGGTATATTATTACTGAAAAAATGCTTGGAGGAAAAATATGAGTTTATATGATGATAATAAAGAAATTATGAGGAAATATAATATTGCCCCACAAAAAAAGTATGGACAAAATTTTTTAATTGATGATTTTGCTCTTGATAAAATTATTGAGAATGCCGATATAAAAAATGATGATTTGGTTATTGAGATTGGACCTGGACTTGGAAACTTAACAAAGCGACTTTGTGAGAAAGCAGGACAAGTTATTGCTATTGAGATTGATAGTAATATGGTTAAAATTCTTAATACTGAATATTCGCATTTAAAAAACTTAATAATACTTAATGAAGATATTATGAAAGTTGACTTAAAGCAACTTATTTGTAAGTTCCCTAATATGAAATGTGTAAAGGTTGTTGCAAATTTACCGTATTATATAACGACACCGATTATTATGAAGTTGCTTGAAGATAATGTGGGAATTAGTTTAATTGAAGTAATGGTTCAAAAAGAAGTAGCTGAAAGATTATGCGCTACACCGACCGGAAGAGATTACGGAGCTATTACTGTGGCTGTTAATTATTATTCAAAGCCTAGTTATATTGTTACAGTGCCTTCGAAATCTTTTTTACCGGCTCCGGATGTTGATTCTGCTGTTGTTATGTTGGAAGTATATGATGAGCCTACGGTAAAGGTGGATAAAGATTTGTTTTTCAGCATTGTTAAGGCTGCTTTTTCACAAAAGAGAAAGACTTTGCTTAATTCTTTAGGGAGTGCAAATGTTAATGGTGTAAATAAAGAAAAGCTTACAAATATTTTAGCTGAGCTTGGAATTGACCTAAATATTAGAGCTGAGAGATTATCTTTAGAGGACTTTGAAAATATTTCAATTAAATATTTAAATAAATAGTTTTAGAAAGGGTCTTTATTATGAGAGATTTTATTTTGGATAAGGTACTTCAAAAATTAGGAATACCTGAAGATGTAAAAAGGATTTTTAGTTCGGGACATAAATATGTAATTCCGAACAGTAGGGAAGAACTAATAGAGCTTTCTATGGCTGGTCACGATGATTATTATGATATTGAGTTTGATATTCCCGGAAAAGGAAGAGTAAAGGAAGCTTGGGCTACTAAAGTTAAAAATGGTGTGGTAGTTAATTATACTGACCCATATATGAGGAAACGTGAGCCTAATTGCTTGTTTGTTGCTGATGATAAGCCGACTGATAAACCTAAATTTAAGGATAAGTTTGGATATGACTTTTCAGTTTTGAAGAAGGAGACTTTGGATTGGCTATCTAATGAAGATTTAGTTATTATGCCGTTTATGTCCGGAGATAATAAATATGGTTACCAGTCTTTATATATAGGTCCACTTAATGCTGCATTTTTTGCGTGGTGTTTAGCTGATATGCAATCCTTTATACCGGCTGATAAAATTCCGGATAATTTTAATCCTAAAGCGGTTGTGTTCTTAGCACCAACTTTTAGATTAACTCATTTTGACGGAAAACAAGTTGTTGTTCATAACAGATTAGATAATGTACACGAAGTTTATTCGTATAATATGTATCCTGGTCCAAGTGCTAAAAAAGGCATTTATGGCGTATTGTTAAATCAAGGTGAGAACGAAGGCTGGACTACATTACATGCTTCTGTTGTTAAAGTTTTAATTCCTTGGAAGAGCGTAATTACAATTATGCACGAGGGTGCGAGCGGAAGTGGTAAGACAGAAATGTCTGAGCATGTTGGTGGAGATGGAAGCGGAAGAATTGTGTTTGGTGAAAATACAGTAACCGGTGAAAAGTACAGAATGAAGTTCCATAGTAATTGTAAAATACGTCCTGTTACCGATGATATGGCAATAGCTCATCCGGATATGCAAAAAGGAAATGGCAAGCTTGTTGTAAGAGATGCGGAGGATGCTTGGTTTATTCGTACGGATAATATTTTGCAGTGTGGTACTAATCCTGAGCTTGAAAGACTTTGCACACATCCGCCTGAACCAATTTTATACTTGAATTTAGAGGCAGTGCCTCATACTAGTGCTTTGATTTGGGAGGCTATTCCTGAAGGAAACGGAAAAGTTTGTTCTAATCCAAGGGTTGTTATGCCTAAGAAGTATTTCCCAAGAGTTGTGGATTCTACGGTTTCTATTGATATACGTAGCTTTGGAGTTAGAACTCCGCCTTGCACAAAGGAGAATCCTACTTATGGTATTATAGGTATGTTCCATATGTTGCCACCGGCTATTGCTTGGTTATGGAGACTTGTTGCTCCGCGTGGATACAGTAACCCTAGTATTGTTGATACTAAAGGGATGAGCAGTGAGGGTGTTGGGTCTTACTGGCCGTTTTCTGCCGGTAAGATGGTTGCACAGGCTAATATTTTGTTAAAACAATTTAAGGATTGTTATGATGTTAAATATATATTGACTCCTAACCAACATATTGGAGCTTGGAAAGTTGGATTTATGCCTCAATGGTTAGCTCGTGAGTTTTTAGTGTTATATGGAAAGAAACCTATATTGAAAAATATGTTAAAACCGTCTAAGTACCCATTACTTGGATATGTCTTGAAAAATATAGAGTTACCTGATGTTGTTGTTCCTCAAGAGTTTGTAGAGGTTAATTTACAACCTGAGGTAGGGGATGAGGCATATAAGAAAGGTGCTAAAATGCTTGACGATTTCTTTAGAGATGAGTTAAAGAAGTATCTTACTCCTGAACTTGACCCACTTGGCAGAGAAATTATAGAGGCGTTTATGAGAGGCGCAGATATAGAAGAGTACGAAAAGTTATTATAATTAAAGAAATATAGAGTACTATTGCCACCATTATAGTGAGGTGTATGTATATGGCATTATCCATAAAAGTGTTAGATGTAAAACCGCTAGATAATATTAAGCTTCTTGTTACATTTGAAAATCAAATTGAAAAAGTGTATGATGTTACACAATTATTCGAACTTTTTCCAGAGTTCAAACAATTGACTGACAGAGATTTTTTTAATACGGTTAGAGTTGATTGTGGAGGATATGCCGTTTGCTGGAATGATGAAATTGATATATCTGAAGTAGAGTTATGGGATAATGGGATAGAAGTAAAAAATCACTGCTAATGCAGTGATTTTTTTGTGCCTAATTGCTTGAATTTTAGCTATAATTATGATGTAATAAGAGTGAAGTGTAATTTGATAAGTTGGGGTTGATTAATATGCGATATGCTGTTTATAAAAGTATAAATCTTTTGTCGGATTCTATAGTTGAGGCAGTAAATTACACAAAAAATAATACAGGTGCGACGAATTTATTATCTGATTGCGTTGTAGCTATATCTTCTCTTAAGAATATTTTTATTTCTAACAGTCTAAATACTGAAAAATTTGATATGTTTTTAGAATGTATAGATAAAATTGTTGAATGTATAGAAAAAGGAGAAGAATATCAACAATTAATTAGTGTTCTGATGGATATCACACTTGATATAAACAAAGTCTGTAAAGGACTTAAGTATAAGTTAGAAATTCTGTTTCTAGCGGAACTTGGTTCCAAATGGGATGCTATGGATAGTGTTTATAGAGCATTAAAAAATAGAAATGATTGTGCAGTTAATGTTGTAATAATGCCTATATTTAGAGCAATAAAATTATCAAGTGGAGAAGTTAAGTCTGATATTATTTATGAAGATTATTTGACACCTATGGGGATAGAAAATATCCCATTTAAGGATTATGACATAAAGAAACATTTGCCAGACATTACATTTACAAGTCAACCCTACGAAAGTGTAATGCCGGAACAGTTTTGGGCTGAAAATATTGTTCCTTATACTAAGTTGGTGTATTTACCTTATTTTACATCTAGGGGTATTGTGACAGAAAAAGAAAAAAACGTACAATGTGAGTTACCGACGCAAAAAATTGCATGGAAAGTGATTTGTGAGTCTGAACAAGCTAAAAAAGTGTATAGTAAATTTTCTCCTAGTTTTGGTGAAAATATTTTGGCTTCTGGGTTGCCTAAGTGGGACTGGGTAATTAATATGGAGAAAAGAAATATAGAATTTCCTAAACAATGGAACAAATTGAAAAATAAAAAAATTATATTGAAAAACCAACACTATATATTTCAACCGAGGGAATTATTAGAATTAATACGCAGTTCAATTAACTATTTTGATAAAAGTGATTTTGGCCTTTTATATAGGTTTCATCCATTAACTGAAACAATGTTTAATGTGTATTACCCGAATTACTTTGAGGAATGGGAAAAAGTTAAGAAAGAAATTGAAAATTCATCTAATGTTGCAATAGACTATAACACATCATATGACTGTGCTTTTAAATATTCTGATATACTTTTGACTGGATACACATCACTTATTCAGCAATATGTATTAACAAAAAAGCCAATTGTTATTATTCACCAAAAAGTAAGATTTGAAGAACATAAAAAATACGACAACAGTGAAAATGCATATATAAAGAATACTGAACTGTTGGCTGTTAAAACAAGCGAAGAAGGATATGAATTATGCAAAAAAATATTGACTACAAGTGATTATGATTATGATAATAGAATGAGATTTATAAACGATTTTATGCCTAATGCAGATGGCAAAATAGGTGAAAGAATTGCAAGCAAACTGATTTCAGAGTTTTTAGAACTTTAATATATAATGGTGGTGATAATATGAATTACGTAGTAGTTTTAGCAGGTGGAAAAGGCCAAAGGTTTAATAATAGTGATGTACCGAAGCAATTTATAAAACTTACTGGTATGCCTATGATTGTATATTCATTGCGTACAGCACAACTTAATGATAATATTGATGAAATATGTGTTGTTGCTGCCGAAAATAAAAGAACTACAATAAAGAGATGGTGTAAAAAATATGGAATTACAAAAGTAAAGTATTTTGCAGAGCCTGGTAAAGAGAGACAGCAATCCGTATATTCTGGGCTTAAGGCGATACCTGCTTCTTCTCGCGATACTGTAATGATTATGACTTCCGTTTGCCCATTCGTTTCTCAGAGAACTATAAACAATCAGTATGAGAAAATTAAAGAATATGATGCATCTATTACTGTTGTAAAGGCTACGGACGCAATAACATTTAGTACCGACGGAAAAAAAGTAAACAGAACTCTTCAAAAGAAAAAAATATACATACAACAAGGACCACAAATATTTAGATATGGAATCTTATTGGCTGGACATAAAGCTTATATGGAAGACGAAAGTATGAATAAGCTTGATATAACGGAGGACAGTGAGCTAGTGCTAAACATAGGAATAGACTGTGCAATGGTTATGGGCGATAGGTTTTGTATTAAAGTTACATATCCGGAAGATCTTGCTATTGCTGAAGCATTACATGGATTATTTGAGGAACAGGAGAAAAAATATGCTAAAAGAAAAAATAATTGATGAAGACATTGAAAATATACTAAATGTAGATATAAACTGGAGACTTTTTTGGGGAAAGACAATATTGATTACAGGTGCAAATGGATATGTCCCAGCTTATTTTGTTCATACTTTTTTAGCTCTAAATGATAGATTTAATTCTAATATTGTTGTTATTGCTTTGTGTAGAAATGAAGAAAAAGCAATAAAAAAATTTGATAAATATTTAAAAAGACGAGACTTTATTCTTATAATTCAAGATGTTTGCGAACCAATAGAAATAGATCACACAATACACTACTTTATCCATGCAGCTAGCCCAGCGGGTATAAATTCTCGTTATACAGATCCTGTAGCCACATTTCGTGCCAATGTTATGGGTGCAGATAATTTACTCAAACTAGCATTAAACAATCCGTGCGAAAAATTTCTGTTCATAAGTAGTGTTGATGTATATGGGAAAATGGAAAATAATGAAAGGCTTAATGAGAATGATTGTGGTATCCTTGATGGATTAAACGTGAGGAATATCTACTCCGTTGCGAAGAAGGCTACTGAGGCACTTTGTGTAGCATATTACGAAAAGTTTAAACTTCCAATAGTAGTAGTTCGACCTTTTCAAATATTTGGTCCTGGAATTGAACTTAATGATGGAAGATTACACATTGATTTTATTTCTCAAATTTTAAATAATGGTAAAATTATTCTTAAAAGTGATGGACGAGCTAAAAGAACCTTTTTATATATTACAGATGCCATATCTGCAATGCTTACGGTAATGCTAAATGGTACAATTGGAGAATGTTACAATGTAGTAGATGAATGTGGTGAAGCAACTGTTCTTGATTTAGCCAATGTTATGGCTTCTATTGTTACTGACAAAAATGTCTCAGTTGAATTTGACTATACAAAAAGAAAAAATATTGAAGTAACCAGTGCTCTGTCTGTAGTAACAGGATGTTCTAATAAAATAAAATCGCTCGGCTGGCAGCCTATATTAACACTTAGCGAAGGGGCTAGAAGAATGATGAGTTACTATGGAATTAACACTAATGATGGAGGAGTAAAACATGTTTAATGATTTGTGCTTGCAGACGAATGACGAATTGATGAGTATGTCAAAAGATAAACAAATAGTGCTTTGGGGTGTATGTAAAGATTTGGTTTTACAAGCAATTGAAAAGTACAACAACATAAAATATATAGTAGATAGCGATTGTGAAAAGTGGGGAACTAGTTATGATGGAATTAAAGTATATTCTCCTACAAAACTTTATGAAGAAGAACCAGAAGACATAATAATTCTCGTTACAGCTGGACCAGATTATGTTTATGAGATTACTGAGCAAATAAAAAAGATAGATAACTTCAAAATCTTTTATTTTCATGTTCTGATAAATCCGTGGTTTAACACATTTTCTGTTGATCTATATAACAATTTAAATAAAGTAAAAAAAGATATTAAAATAATGGAAGATGATTATTCTAGAAAAGTTTTCGCGGAGGTGATAAAACGTAGAATCATAGGATGTAGTAGTGAGTACTTTGATTTAAAAATTCAAGGTGAACGTCAATACTTAGCGGATATTATATGTAAAAATAATAAAAAAGAAGTTATTATAGATTGTGGAGCATATATTGGTGACACCGCAAAGCGTTTTATCGAAAAATTTGGAAACAAAGTTAAGAAGATTTATTCATATGAAGCATTACCAGAGAATCTTGAGAAGTTAAATGCTCAGCAAACAGCCTTAAATAAAGAATATAATTGGAAGGGAAAATTAATAGTTCTTCCATACGCGGTAACAGATAGGACTTCTGTTTTGCAATTTTGGGAAACAGAGTTGGCTAATGCTAGCTTTATTCCAGACTTAAGAAGTACTGCTAACTTACAAATTGGTAAAAGGGTAAAATCATTTGAGGTTGAAACTCGTTCGATAGATGAAACAATTCCTAGTGACGAAAATGTCACTATAATTAAAATGGATATAGAAGGTGCTGAATATCAAGCGATTGTTGGAGCCAAAGAGACAATAAAGCGTAACAAACCTCGCTGTGCGATATCTATATATCACAACCCTTTAGATTACATAAAAATAATTGAATTGCTTAGGGACTATGTTCCTGAGTATAAATTTGCCGTTAGACACTATAAAGCACGTCATGTCGATACTGTTCTATATGCTTGGGTGGAGGAATAAATATGTATTCAAAATATGAAAATACGGGTAGTTCAGCTCTTGAATTGTTAAATATTGTTCATAAATTTTGCATTAGTGAAAATATTGTCTACACAATTTCAGCTGACACGTTGATAAATTATGAATATTCTTCATTTTTGCAGGCACCTTCAACTATTTACATTACTCTTATGAATGAAAGTTTTATCAACTTAAAAAAGTATTTAGAAGAGTTTTGTAAAGAAAATACAGAGTATTCCATACATGATTTTGCAAATACAGAGCAGTTTAATACACTTGATATGTGGTTTGTAAAAAGACCTAATGACAAATTAAAATTTAATGATGCCTCTAGTTTTTATTATGGAACTAGGTTAGTGATAACTCCGCTTTTTTTTGCTGGCAACACATATAAAGAGTGGCTTAGTATATATAAAAAATATTGCCATAGAATTGCAACACTAAATTTATTTAGAATGTTGCCTAAAAGACCTATAATCAGTCGTATAAGACAATTGCCAAAAAGTATAATTACAGCGTATTACAGTGCTAGAAGAGGAAAATACACTATTAAAGATATAGTATTAGAACTAAATAAAAATTCTACATCTAAATATGTTTTGTACCCATATATAATTACAAGATTTAAAGAACCTAATCTTATTCCATGGGGTGTTGGCAGAAAATCTTTTAACCTTACCTATGAATTTTGGAGTAATGTGAAAATAATAAATTTTTATGGGGTAGAATGTTATTGTTTATGTAAGGCGAAAAAACTATTAGAATGTTTTTCTAATGAATATATAAACCAAGTATTAGTATCATCAAAAAATCAGCTAATTTACGATGGTGGTGAAAAACTAAGAGTTATACAGTTACTCCAATTGGATTTATTGATTGAATTTGATAGAATTTGCAAAAAGAATAACTTAAAATACAATATTAGCTTTGGTACGCTTTTGGGAGCTGTACGCCATAAGGGATTTATACCTTGGGATGATGATATTGATGTCACAATGCCATTAAAGGATTATATAAAGTTGGATGTTGCAATGAAAAGTGACTTAAATAGTGAAAAATATTATTATAGGACTCCTGAAACTGAGGAAAATAATCATTTGATTTTTAAACACCTTGAACGTAAAGGTACAGTTTATACAAAACCAGGCCGTAATAAATTAAAGAATAAAATAGGAATTTTTATTGATATTTTTCCTATGTATCCTGCGGCACCGAATCGTTTTTTAGATTGGTTCCATGCAAAACTATGTTGCTTTTGGCGAACTGCATTATGGGCCACTATTGGAGCTGAAAGTGAAAAAAACAAGTTTAAGCATTTGTATTATTGCTGTATATCGAAGTTTGGCAATAAACGATGCTACGCTAATTTTATTAAATGTGCGACTATTTTTAGAAATAAAAAGGGAAGATTAAAATTTTGGATTGCTATGGACAGAAATCCATATAATGTTGCTCTTGTAAAGGAAGAAAACTATAGTGAAGCTATCGAGCTAGACTTTGAGGGTCATAAATTTTTAGCTCCTCAAAACTATAAGGAAGTCCTTGATTACTGTTTTGGCAAAGACTGGTGCTACTATCCTATAGTAAACCAACGTAAACCACAGCATAATGCAATTATTGATCTTGGCAATATATATAACGCTTTACCATGAGAGGTGGAGAATAGATGAAATACGGATATATGTTTTATCAAAAACCTTTAATTCCAACTATGAAAAATCGCCCAATAAATATCGGGGATCCTATTCAATCCTATGCTGTAAAAAAATTATATTTAGAAATGGGAATACCTAAAGAAGATATTATTCCAATCCCTAGGTATGATATGGCTTTATACGGTGGCGAAGAATGTATTTGTGTGGTAAATACTGCTAGTAATTATGAAGAACTCGCTTATGGTTTATCCTTTCTACCACCGTCAAAAAATCTACATGCCATTCCTATGTCATTACATATTCATCGAAAGCTTCTTGATGACGAACTTAATTTTTATCATCACTGCACTGAGGTGGGTTGTCGTGATCGATATACTGTTAATTACCTAAAAAGTTTAGGAATTAATGCTTATCTTAGTGGCTGTTTAACCTTAACATTTCCTCGTCGCAGTGAAGAACAAGCAAAAAATGCAAATAAGATTTATTTTATCGACATTGATAATTCTCTAGAATCATATATACCGAAAGGGATAAGAGAATTGGGAATTAAATTATCTAATGTTATACGTTATAACAATCCTGGGATTGCTACTCGTATTTCTGTTGAAGAAACTTATAAAGTGCATATGGAAGCTGAAAAAAGAATTGACTTACTTAGAGATACCGCAAAGTTAGTAGTAACGTCAAGACTCCACATTGCTTCACCGTGCCTTGCGATGGGAATACCTGTTATTTTAGCAAAAAAACATTTTGGAGATAGATTTGGTTTTATAGATTGCTTTTTACCTACGTATACTCCCGAGAAATATAATGACATTGATTGGAGTCCATCTCCGATTAATTTTGAAGAAGAAAAAGCGAAAATCAAAAATCTATTTTTTAGTAAAGTGGTTGAGGCAACTAATAGAATTGAGCTTGATAAAGTATGGCACATAAAGAAACCAATATATAAATTGTCTAGTGAAACTGCTGTGGCAATTGCCATTAAAAATAATTTACCAATGTTTAATCCTAATATAAAATATGCTGTATGGGGAACAGTATTAGATGTCGCATTTTATTTAGAAGAAGCTATGAATAAGCTCTTACCTCATTCTACTCTTGTGGCGGGTATAGATATTGCTTCAACAAATACTTTTTGTGGAGTTCCCACTATTCACCCCGATAATATAAAAAACTTAGATAACAATGTAGTGATAATGGTCGCCGCACCATCTGCACAAGAAAGTGCTAAAAAGTTACTTATTGAAATGAAACATAATTTTATTTTGGTTAAAGAAACAGAGCTTGAATTTTATAATTTTGACAATAAAAATTAATATAAGGAGGAATAAATATGACATACACATATAAAACACATGGTACATGTTCAAGAGAAATAACATTTGAAGTAAATGATGGTATTCTTACAAAAGTTAATTTTGTAAGCGGGTGCAATGGAAACTTACAAGGTATAAGCCATCTTGTTGAAGGAATGAAGGTTGAAGATGTTATAAAAAAATTAAAAGGAATAAACTGCAATGGACGTGGAACATCTTGTCCTGACCAACTTGCACATGCTCTAGAGGAGGCGACAAAATAATGAAAAATCTATTGGTAGGCCAATCCGGCGGACCTACTGCCGTTATTAATTCCAGTTTGTGCGGAATAATTAATGAAGCCAAGGCTCAAAATCAAATTGATAAAGTTTATGGAATGGTAAATGGAATAGAAGGATTTTTAAAAGATAGTGTTATAGACTTAGGTAAATTAACTGATGATGAATTAAAATTACTAAAGACTACTCCGGCTGCTTATTTAGGTTCTTGTAGATATAAGTTGCCAAAAGATTTTACTGATGAAACGTATAAAATTTTATTTGAGAAATTACAAAATCAAAATATTGGATATGTTTTATATATCGGCGGTAATGACTCTATGGATACAGTAGACAAGCTTTCTACATATGCGAGTGAAGTTGGAGCAGATATTAAGTTTATAGGCGTACCTAAAACAATAGATAATGATTTAATGGGAACAGACCATACTCCCGGTTTCGGAAGTGCTGCTAAATTTGTTGCAAACACTGTTAGAAACATTGCGTATGATGCTGAGGTTTATGATAAGGAGTCTGTTACAATTGTTGAAATTATGGGTAGACATGCAGGTTGGCTTACTGCTGCTAGTGTTATTGCAAGAGAAAAGAGCAATGATAATCCACTTTTAATTTATTTACCTGAAGCGGATTTTTGTTTAGAAAAATTTTTTGATGATGTTAAAACTGCATTAAAAATACATAAAAATGTTGTGGTTTGCGTGTCTGAAGGAATAAAAGATAAAGATGGAAAGTTTATTTGTGAATATGCAACAGAGGCTGGGGTTGATACATTTGGACATAAAAATCTTACTGGTTGTGGCAAGTTCCTAGAGAATCAAGTTAAAGCTAATTTAGGTGTAAAAGTACGTTCAGTAGAACTAAATGTAACCCAAAGGTGTGCTTCTAACCTGCTTTCAAAAAGAGACATAGAGGAAGCATATAGGGTAGGAGTAGAAGGAGTAAAAGTTGCTACCTTAGGTGAAACAGCTAAAATGATTTGTATGGTTCGCGAGGACGAATATGAAATCTCATATAAGCCGGTAGATGTTAATATGATATCTAATATGGAAAAAATATTCCCAGCAGAATGGATAGAGAATGGAAATGATATTTCTAATGAGTTTTCTAGGTATATACTTCCTTTGATAGAAGGAGAAGTAGAAGTGCCTATGGAACATGGTATAGGTAAGTATTTAAAAAGATAAATTGTTACAATAATTTAATTATGTAAAGTTTACATAAAAATAAGAGTGGGAATTATCCACTCTTATTTTTTAAAAAATCCATTATATACATATTTAGTTTCTTGAACTGTAACAAAAGCCTTGTTGTCTAATGAATAAACAAGTTCTTTATATTCTGTTAATTGCGAAGACTTTATTTCTGAAAAAATCATATATTTCTTTTTGCCAAATAATGAAGTATTTACGTCTAATACTGTGATTGCATAACCTGCATTACGAACCGCTTCTAAGAGTTCATCATTCTTTCCGCTTGTTACGACTTGAACTTTAACATTCCCGCCAACAAATTTATCGGCACAAATTCCACCAATTAGTGTTCCCATCGCATAACCACCGGCATAAGATAACGCTATTGCCCAGTATTCTAATAGTGTTGATGAGTCGAATAAAACTGCTTCTCTTACAATTAAAAACCACACTAAGCTTTCACAAACTGCAATTAATGCCGCCATTACGTTTTTCCCTTTTACAACTACAACTAACCTAATTGTACCAAGCAATACATTTATTATTATGCAGAAAAATATTTTTAGGCACAAAAGAAGTAATGTCATAAATATCCCTCCTGAATCTTAATCTACGATTTTGTTATCGGCTAAGTATTAAAATTACTTAATTACTCTTCTTCTTTTTCAAATTCAGCTAGCGGATTGTTATCTATTGCGTTTTGCAGCTGCTGGTCATTTATATGCGTGTAGATTTCAGTTGTAGAAACTGATTCGTGTCCAAGAATTTCTTGTAATGAACGAATATCTGCATGGCCATATTGATACATTAACGTAGCTGCTGTATGGCGCAATTTATGAGCAGAATATTTTTCGGCGTCTAATCCTGCCATTTCTAAGTATTTTTTTACTGTCCATTGAACGGTTCTTCGGCTTATACGCTGTTTTCGCTCACTTAAGAATAAAGCATTTTTATCTTTAACATTCTCTCGGGGGCGGGCACGCATATATTCGTTTAGAGCGATTTTACAAGCTTGGTTAAGGTAGACAGTCCTCTCCTTATTACCCTTGCCTATAACGGTCATTTTGTCGCTCGATATTTGAGACAAATTCAACGAAACCAGCTCAGAGAGCCGAAGGCCGCAGTTTAAGAATAATGTTATTATAGCAAAATCACGTTCTTTATGTGGTCCATCAACTATGTTTAGTAATTGTTTGCTTTCATCTATGTTAAGATACTTAGGCATACGTTTACCCATACGTGGAGATTCAAGTTCCACAGCTGGATTAGTATCTATTAATTTAGCTTTATTAGCAAGATAGTTAAAAAAAGATTTGATCGATGCAACTTTACGAGCACGCGAAGCAACTTTATTAGATTTATCTATACTTAAAAATGACATATATGCATATAAATCACTTAGGGAGATTTTTTTGATAAACTCAATATCTAAGTCTGTAACAGGAATCGATTCGAAATCGGTGTCAGCAGATATAAGCCTATAATGAATTTTTAGAAATCTAAAAAAACTACGCAAGTCATAATGATATTCAGTTATAGTATTCGGAGATTTGCCTTTAATAGTATCCATATAACTAAGGAAATCTTGAGCAACTAATGGCAAATCAAAATAATTCGTTTTCATTTCTACCTCCTATTGCACAAAATTTTTATTTTGTGCAATCATGTATATTTTTGAAAGGAGCTACTACTATGTATAAAAATTTGCTTCGCTTCTCTATCTTCATATTAATTGCACTAATTTTATCATCATTATATATATTAATACAGTTATCTGCTAAAAACAATATCATTCAAGTAACTGTAAATAATTATCCTAAAATTTTAGATGAAGTTCATAGTAATATTGATAAATACATTGGTAAAAAAATTTCTGTATCAGGTTATGTGTATGTACAAGATGATTTTCAAAAAGAAAATTTTGTCATTGCGCAAAATGTAATTTTAGGCAATGAAACTTTAATTATAGGGTTTCTTTGTGAAAATCTTACTGATAATTATGTAGACCCATTTGAAAATGTAACGATAACAGGAAAAATTGAAAAATGTATTTATAACGGTCTTCAATATCCTATTATAAAGATAGAAAAAATAGCATAACCTTCCCCTATTTCCAGTATATTTATCGACATTTTTGGTATTATAGTTTACTACCAAAATTCAATTTTTATTTAAAAATTTTAAAGAAAAGCCATAGGAGTAGGCTTTTCCCCACTCCCATGGCTAATGTCAAATCCAGTTATACAGAAACCAATCGGCTTCTTCAAGCATGTATTCTGTTACTTCCGGTTCTTTGATTCCAATGTTGAAATAGTATACGTCGTAGTCGTAATAGCATTTCAAGACATTCCCGCGTTCTAGGTAATTACGCACCAATTCCGCTTTCTTCCCACAATTTTCGATTTGGTAAAACTTCTTTTCGAAGTTCTCCCACCAAAGAGGCTTACGCAAAACATCATCGGTGGCTGCCGCTATCTCCCTAGGAGTCATATTGTGGAAGACTTGATTTTCAAGACTTATTACAATTGTAAACGTTCCCAGCATTGACTTAGTTACGGCATAGCCTTTTACAACGTCCTTGTACTTACCGTTCGACAGGTAGAAAATTGCCATGTTTAGCAAAGTCTTGTCGGGAAAAATTGTACTCTTAAACTCCTTGAAGTTCTCAAGTATATTGTTCTCTAATACCGCTTTTGCGTCAAAAAAAGCTTCTTCTGCCAACTCAACAAGTTCGTTGGAAAGTTCAGGGTCAGAATCTACCTCAATGGTCAATGTGTGCTGAATGCCATAGTCAGTTTCGAAAGCGCGCGTAGTTGAGTACAACATATTTCCTTCCTCCTATATAAATTATTCATAAGGGACGACTGAACAGAAAAATATCCATGCATTAACATAAGTTTTTTACTAAAATTTATTTTATAGTATAAATAAATAAAAGTCAAGCATTACGCTTGACTTTGTAGTTTTTATTTTGTTGGTCTTTCATAGAAGAAACCGGAAATTCTATCCGTTTGTATTATGTCTACGAAAGCATTCTCATCAACCTTCCTTATTCTTGCGAGTACTCTATGAATTTCATCGCTAGAAACAACCGAATATAACATATTTCTTTCTTCATTTTTATAACAACCAATTCCCTTGAATAAAGTTGCACCGTGATTAGTTTCTTCTTTTATTGCATTATACACTTCTGTCGGATTATCCGTTATTATAAACAATGTATGTCTTTGATACCTCTTGTACATCATATGCAAAACTTGGGTAGTTATAAATTGATAAATTATAGAATACATTGCTTTATCCCAACCATATGTTGCACCTGCAATTATTAAAACCACTGCATTACCTGCGAAAATATAATTCCACGAATCAATTTTATATTTTTTAGATAATAAAACAGATATAAAATCAGTTCCACCGGTAGTTGCATTGCCTCTTAAACAAAGTGAAATTGCAAATCCGTTTATAAGTCCGCCGAATATGGCGGTAAGCAATGGATCATATGTTATATTAAAGTATGGCATTGCGTCTACTAATACACCTGTAATTATTATTGAAATTAAAGAATACACAGTAAATCTTTTACCTATATATTTAAAACATATAGCCGCTGGAATTAAATTTAGCGGTATATTTATAATACTAAACGGTATTTCTATATGCAAAAATGTAAATGCTAATCTTTGGATTAATAATGTAATACCGTTAAAGCCACCTGGAATAATTTCGCCATAGTGCACAAAACTATTAAGGTTTAAAGCCATAATTGTGGAAGCTATTAATACAATTATTATTCGTTTTATCTCTCTTTTAATATCAATTTTTTCTTCTTGCATATTTTTTATGCACTCCCCATTATTTTTTTACTAACCATATAAT
>CAKSUD010000017.1 GCA_934500865.1 uncultured Clostridia bacterium
CAACATCAACAACATATAACGGAAAGAAATTACTTGATGGAAGTATGGCTGCTACAGCATCTAAGACTGACTTAGCAGGAGCTATAAGAGTAGATGGTTCTAACGCGGTAGACGGAGAATATGCAATTGCTTGGGACGATACAGCAAAAACATTAAAGGCTACAGCAACAATCGATGGTAAACAAGTTGAAGCAGTAGCTGACCAAACATTTGACGGAGCAAGTATCACAGGAAGAGTAACATTCTCTGAAATAAAGTTAAATGTAGATTTTGGTGAAACCGCATTTAAGAAAGATGCTGCTGATATCGCCGGAACAGTAACTGTTACTAATTCTGAAAAGAAAGCTGATTTCAAGATTGGTGCTAATACAGATGCAGAAGACTTATTATCATTCGGTATGGCTGATATGTCTTCAAAAGGTCTAAATAGAACTCAAGGAGCTGAAAAGTTCTCAATTGATATAAGTTCTAGAACTACATCTGATACAACCTTAAAAGCAATTGATTATGCTATTGATATTGTTTCAAGCCAACGTGCTACAATTGGTACAATGCAAAACAGAATGGAATATGCTATTTCAAACTTATCAACAACATCTGAAAATCTAAGTGCTGCAGAATCTCGTATTCGTGACGTAGATATGGCAGAAGAAATGGTAAGTTACACAAAGAATAGTATCTTAAATCAATCTGCTATGGCAATGTTAGCTCAAGCTAACCAACAACCACAATCAATCCTTTCATTACTTCAATAAAAAACCCACCCAACGTAGACAAGCATAGCTTGTTGTTAGGATTAGGGAAAGTTGTTGTCATAAGTTGACAATAACAAAAAGTGGTTAACCCCTAAGGGAGATAAACTAAAAATTGAATAATTCTCAGAAAGTATTCCCATGGGGGAAAAGCACTCGGTAATTGAAGTTTTCAGGGATGAAAATTAAAATTCAAGGAGGAGTTTATTATGAGAATTAATACGAATATAATGGCGTTAAACGCCCAAAACAAATTAACAGTAAATCAAGGAAATGTAGAGAAATCAATTCAAAAGTTATCTTCAGGTTTAAGAATTAACAGTGCAGCAGATGATGCTGCAGGACTAGCAATCAGTGAAAAGATGAGAGCACAGATTAGAGGCTTAGACCAAGCTGAATCAAATGCTCAAGACGGTATTTCATTATTACAAACAGCAGAAGGTGCATTACAACAAACAACAGACATTCTACAAAGAATGAGAGAGCTTGTTATTAAAGCACAAAACACTGGTGTATTAACAGAAGAAGATAAAACATCTATCTCAAATGAGTTAACTACGCTAAGAGATGAAATCGACCGTATTTCAACATCAACAACATTTAACGGAAAGAAATTACTTGATGGAAGTATGGCTGCTACAGCATCTAAGACTGACTTAGCAGGTGCATTAAGAGTAGATGGCTCTAATGCAGTAGATGGCGAATACACAATTGCTTGGGACGGTGCAAAAAATACTCTAAAAGCGACAGTAGGCGGTAAGGACTATTATGCTGACCAAGTATTTGATGGAGTAAGTATTACAGGAAAAGTAACATTCTCTGAACTAAAGTTAAATGTAGATTTTGGAGAAAATGCATTCAAGAACGATGCAGGTGATATTGCCGGAAAAGTAACTGTTGCTAACTCAGATAAGAAAGCAGACTTTAAGATTGGTGCTAATACAGATTCAGAAGACCTATTATCATTCGGTATCGCAGATATGTCTTCAAAAGGTCTAAACAGAACTCAAGGAGACAAAAAATTTGATGTAGACATTAGCACAAGAACAACATCTGATGCAACCTTAAAAGCAATCGATTATGCTATTGACACTGTATCTAGCCAACGTTCTACGATTGGTACAATGCAAAACAGAATGGAATATGCTATTTCAAACTTATCAACAACATCTGAAAATCTAAGTGCCGCAGAATCTCGTATTCGTGACGTAGATATGGCAGAAGAAATGGTAAGTTACACAAAGAATAGTATCTTAAATCAATCTGCTATGGCGATGTTGGCACAAGCTAACCAACAACCACAAACAATTCTTTCATTACTTAGCTAATGATGATAAAATTTTGAATTACGAGTAAGAAAAAATATTAATATCTCATATACATATAAATTTAAGTGTGTTCTTAAGTTATTCGGTGAAAAAAGAAAGACAATAAACTAAAGAAAAAGTATAAAGTGAATACGTGATTTAGACGATACTCTAAATAGCTAAAAACTCTTTGTAAGCACAAAGAGTTTTTAGCGTTGACCCAAGGATGGAGTCAATACAAAGAATTCAAGGAGGAATTTATATGAGAATCAACACAAACGTAATGGCGTTAAACGCCCAAAACAAATTGTCAAACAATCAGGCAAAGGTAGAGAAGTCAATCCAGAAACTATCTTCAGGTTTAAGAATTAATAGTGCAGCGGATGACGCTGCAGGACTTGCAATCAGTGAGAAAATGCGTGCACAAATTCGAGGTCTAGATCAAGCTCAGGATAATGCACAAGATGGTATCTCACTAATTCAGACTGCAGAAGGAGCTCTACAACAAACGACTGACATCTTACAAAGAATGAGAGAGCTTGTAATAAAGGCGCAAAACACAGGTGTACTTACAGAAGACGACAGAACATCAATAACGGAAGAAATGAGTACACTAAGAGGTGAAATTGACCGTATTGCGACATCAACGACCTTTAACTCAAAGAAATTGTTAGATGGAACATTGGCAGTTCAAAGAGCCGAAGGTACAGCGGGAGGAACGCTTACCACCGGTATAGTAAGTGTTGTAAATGCAAATGCAGACACAACGTACACACTTGGGTTGGATACCAAGACAGGTAAAGCTTTTGTGGAATATGATGTTACAGATGAGCAAACAAATGTAACAACACACGAAAAGGTATTTTCTGATATTACATTATCAGACACAGTAACCGGAAAAATAAACTTCAATGATGCTGGAATATTTATCAACTTCAGAGGCACAGAAATTGCTAAAGCTAAATTAGCAGGTAAGACAATAACAACAGCAGAAGCCACAGAGGGAGATACAGCAGCATTCAAAATAGGTGCTAATACATATGTAGAAGATACACTATTCGTAGGAATCGGCGATATGTCATCTAAAGGATTAAACGTAAAGGGTGATGGAACAGCATTCTCAATAGATATATCGACTGCAAAAACTGCAAACGAAACACTAGATGCAATCGACTATGCAATCGACACAGTATCTAGCCAACGTGCGACATTAGGTGCAATCCAAAACAGAATGGAATATGCAATTAGTGCCTTATCAGCCACAGAAGAAAACTTAAGTGCTGCAGAATCACGTATTCGTGATGTAGACATGGCAGACGAAATGGTAAGTTACACAAAGAACAACATACTAAATCAATCAGCTATGGCAATGTTAGCACAAGCAAATCAACAGCCACAAGCAATATTGCAATTATTGCAATAACACAAAAAACTCGGAAAATTTTCCGAGTTTTTTCTTTGCCCAAAAGGGACGGTTCTTTTTGGGCAAAAAAATTAACGAAGGCATAACTACCTTCGTTAACAAACTTGATCCATTAGTTTTTAGGTTGCACAATAATTTTTAGTGCAGTTTTTTCTTCTCCATTAATTTGGATGTCTGTAAATGCTGGTATACAAATTAAATCAACACCAGCTGGCGCAACGAAACCTCTTGCAATAGCAACAGCTTTAACAGCTTGGTTTATAGCTCCGGCACCAACAGCTTGAAGTTCAGCTGATCCTTTTTCTCTAACAACTCCTGCGAGTGCTCCTGCGATAGAATTAGGACTAGACTTCGATGATACTTTTAAAATATCCATAATATTACCTCCTTAAATTTTTCATTTGTACTTCATGTTGATATTGTATAATAAAAATCGTATATGTTCAAGTAAAATCATACATTTTTTAACGACAAAATCCGTACGGAAAATGTCGAAATTATCTACGAATTCTAGTAATAGAAACGGTTTTATTAGTAGAATCATCAACCTCAATCATAATAGCATTTAGCTCAACTTCTCCAGTAGCGATTTCCTTTTTCTCAGGAATTTCAGTAAGAAAAGAAGTAATGATAATAGACTTGTCAGCACCAATAATAGACTCTTTTGGGCCAGTCATCCCAATATCTGTAATGTAGGCAGTCCCTTTAGGCAAAATTACTTCATCGCCGGTCTGAACGTGTGTATGTGTACCAAAAACCAGATTAACCTTTCCGTCTAGTAAGTACCCCATAGCCTTTTTTTCAGAAGTAGCTTCAGCATGAAAATCAACAATAATAATGTCTGCCTTATCAGCCATTTCGTTAATAGCACTTCTAACAGCTAAGAATGGATTATTAACAGGCTCCATATAAACCCTTCCGACAGCATTTATAATTAAAATACGCTTCCCGTTAACATTAAAAAATCTAAAACCGCGCCCAGCAGTTCCATCTAAATAATTAATAGGACGAATAACACGTGAATCATCAATAACCTTTAATATATCTTTTTTTCTCCAAGTATGATTTCCTAAAGTAATAGCATTAACACCGGCACTTGTAAGCTCAGAAAATGCCTTAGGATTCATTCCAAGTCCGCCACTGCTATTCTCACCATTAGCAATAATAAAATCAATATTAAACTCATTTTTTATACTTTGTAGGTTATCCTTAAGATAAGTCCTGCCGGGAGCACCAATGACATCCCCAATAGCCAAAATTCTCATAATATACTCCAATCTAAATTAATTAAACATAAGATTAATTGCATCACCGTAAATCTTTTCAGCAATTTTGTAGTTTTCAGCAGTCTTAGAAGCAAAATGTTCCATCATAATTCCGGAATTAATTTCTAAGACTAAATAATTACCATTAACCTCTATAATATCAACAGAAACAAACTTCCCATTAACAGCATTACTTGCACTAATCGCAAGTTCACTTAACCTAGAACATACTTTGGGATTTTCAGTAATAATAGGCTCCGCACCAAGTCCTAAATTATGTCTCCAGTTATTAGTACGCTGTTTAGAATAAATTAGTTTCACCTCATTATCAAGAATTATAATTCTGTATTCATTGTCTATTTCATAAAAAGGAGAAATAGAAGCATATTCACCTTTATTAAATAAATAATTCATTTTATCTAATAAATCATCAAAATCAGTAACCTTAAAAACATCTTTTCCACCAGTTCCATTATTAGTCTTGCAAACAACACTTTTATTAAATCTATTAAATAATAAATTAGCAATATTAATTTTCTCTTGAGTAAGTCCAGGCAAGATAAGTTCATGACGAACATTCGGGATATTAAGTGAAGTTAGAATATCCGAAACAGCAGATTTATCATTACAAACCATAAGTGTTCCCGCAGAATTTAAATCAAATTGGTAACCATGTATATATTTAATAATATTATTTTTTGTTAACTTTAGTATCCAATCTGACGATAACAAATCTAGAGAAATATTATTAGTTTCACAATAATCTTTTATTATATTCACAATAATTCTACAAGACATATTAGGCACCCCATTTCAAAAACTAATTGTATAATAAAAAAGATAAAATGTCAAATATAGCCAAAGGTTGACATAATTCATAAAATATAGTAAAATTATAAGTGGAGCATATGAGGAGGAAAAGTTTTATGGAAAAAATAGAATTTTTAACAGAAGAAGAGAAAAAAGCACTAAGCTTTAATGACCTGGCAACTTATATGGAAATGCTAAATATGCTAAAAACAGAACTTGAAAGCATTAAGGAAATGGAGGATTAAAAAATGGCGGAGAAATTATCTAAGAAGTTAAATGAAACACTATCTGAAAAAGACAGAAGTGCAGTAGAAAGTTTATTTAATGTTTCAGATAAACTTGAGCAGTTTTTTAGCTATGCCGAATGTAGCAGAGAAGAAAGAGAAACCATAGCAGACAAAGAGTTAAATATAATGTACCTAGTTGAGCAAATAGTAAAGATAAAGAATATGCATATATCTAATGCCGAGAAAAAAGATAGGATTCATGAGATAATAAAAAATGTAGATGTTGATTACCTACTTGAAGAAGTAAAATCTGAAATGGCAAAAGTTCAAAAGCATATGGTAGATAGAGCAAAAGAAATTTCCTTAGACCTTCAAAAAGAATTCGGAACAGTAGAAAGAAGCTTTAATTCACTAATAGATAGTAACATAGAAACTGAAGAAGAAAAAGGAAAAGACGCTGAAGAAAGAAAAAAGAAAATTTTAGAAGATGAAAAAGAAAAATCCGAAACATCCTTAGTAAAATATGAAGGAAAAGGTTTTTGGGCAAACTTTAAGAAGATAAGAGAACAAGGAAAAGAAGACCCAAGCAAGAAAAAGAATATTTTCAAAGCATTGGCTGAAGCATATAGAACAACAGTAGAAGAATCAAGACCACAAGTAGAAGAAGAACCAAAAGATGCTGAAGTAGAAAAACTAGAAAAAGAAATGCAAGCATTAGATGAACAAATAAAAGCTTCAAAAGAGAATACAAAAAAATTGCAGGACCAAAAGAAAGAAATAAAAAGGCATTTATTAGAGGCAAATGTAAGTGCAATGGAAGAAGCAAAAGCAAAAATAGAAGAAAGTAAAGAACCTATTCCGGCAGAAGAAATAACAGAAGATAGAGTAGGCGGAATGTTTGAAAGAATAGCAGCATATAGACATAACAAGAAAATAGAAAAGTTAAAAGGTAAAATAAATGATTTAACGCAAGACATTAATGGAATGTCGGCTGAAATAAAAGACCGTCGAGAAAAGTTAGAGAAGGACGGAGAAAATAAAGAATATGAGAAAGATATAGAGTTTGATGTAAAGCATATAACTAAAAACCAAATACGAAGAGATAAACTAGCAAGAGAAGTACATAGAGAAGAAGTGCTTCATGCATCAAAACAAGCTGTAAGAGAATCAAGAGAAAGACATAGAAATGAAGGAATGGATAGGTAGTAAAATACCCTGACCACAAGGTCAGGGTATTTTTATATGTCTAAACAAAATTTAGTAGCTATTTCAAACGAATAGTCATTTCCACCAACATTGATTTCCTTAAAATAAATTTGATTAGGTATAGCATCTGCAATAGATAACCCAGTCCCCACAGAGAAACAAAAGCTTGTAGAAAAATGCGGTGGAACAGTAACAGTAGACTGATAAAAACGTGGCTTAAGCCCAGTATAACAAGAAATATGCTTAGGATCTATAGTTATAGTCTTATCAGTATTATTAGTAATAGTAAAATAGAACTCAGACTTAGTTTTATAAAGGACCGTTTTATCTAAAATAACCCTAAACATAGAATTTTCAACTCCAGTACCAAGTTCCTTTTCACCAACATATCTAAGAAAAGACACAGTGTAGTTATCTTCATCAGAAAAATTAATAATAAAAGTATCGGTTTTTTCAGGTTTTTTAGTCATAATAATATCTTCATCGGTATTAGAATAAGGTACAAAGCTTACTAAAACCATGTATGAGTTATCAAACCTAGTATATTTCTCAAAATATGGAGAATATTTTTTATCTCCATAGCTTTTCATAAATTCAGAAAAATCATTAAAATTATCACTAAATTGATTTTTCTTAAAATCAGGTGTAAGTAAAGAATATAATTCTTCATAATTTTCATCATTCATTAAATCAAAGAAATTATTAAGAGCTTTTCTAATCATAGAAGGTTTGGTATCTTTAGGAGCTTCTAGAATCGCTTGAATTTTCTGCTCTAAATCTGAAGTAGCCCGTTTAACATCAGCCGATGAATTAAAAAGCATTTTGAAATTCAAAATAAAATCTATGACAAAAACAAAGAAAATAGCAGAAAAAATAAGTAATAAAAGAGCAAGTAATTTTTTATCATTAGGTGAGAGTCTAATCATTATGACATACCTCCCATCGCACTAAGAACAATTACAGGAGCCTGTTGATATTCTGTGCTTTTTCCAACATATGCATTTACACTAAAAACAGTAAAGTCATTTTCATTATTACTTTGCACTTTTAGTCTGAACATAGAACATTTGCCATAAGGGTTATAAGAAAGTGAATTTTCAATTATTTCTGCATATTTAATTTCTTTCTTTTGAAGATAAGATAAATTATCTACAATGTTTTTAAAATCTTCAAAAGAAGTAACACCAAAGTTTGTTGCAATGTAATCAACTCTATTTTCAAAGAAGTTTTTTAGTTCATTATCTGATAATGAAATTGCATTATTTATTAGATATGGAAGTTCAGTATAAACTATATTTTTTATCTTTAATTTAGCTGAATAATACATCTTAAAACTAGGGAAGAAGTCAATTAAATCATCTAAATTTTTTATTGATTTTTCTTCTTCAACGTCTTTTGAAAGTTCATCAATAAAATTATTATTAACAAGTAAATATGAATTAAGCAGTTCTAAATCTTCAGGTGTTTTCTTAAACGCGAAACCTCCAGAAGTAGCGTCATTAGTATAAGCATCTTTCATAACAATAGATACTTCGTTACAATATTCTAAAAGCATTTTTCCACCAAAGTATGTAAATAAGCATATACAAATGGCAATAGCGACCATAAAAACTTTTCTCACTTTAAAACCTCCATATCATCAATTACAAAAAACCTTGTTGCGTATTCAAGTAATTCTTCTAATGAAGTAAATAATTTTTCATATGAATTTTCTGTTTTTCGGTAAATAGTTAAATAATCAGATGTTGTAAAGCGTGAGGCAACAACAAAATTATTCTTTCCTGGAGAGCAGAATTTTCCACCTTCTAACTCTACAATAACAGGAATTCCATTTTCCAAAGAACTTATAAAAGATAAGATTTTATCTGAATAAGTTTTTAGAATTATGCTGTTAAAATCAGACTTATTTAAATCTACCCATGAGGAATTAAAAGTTATTATACTGGTATAGTCCTTGTATTTAATCGCATTATCCGAATTATTATAAAAGCAAATAGATAATAGCATTACAAGTGTAAAGCATAATATGACTATAGTGAGTATAATTATCTTTTTCATTCGTATCATTTCCTCCCTTAATAAGGCTTTTCATATATATATTTATTAGGGTCTATTAATTTTCCATCAGAACCAATTACTTCTAAATGCATATGTGGACCTGTACTATTTCCCGAATTTCCGCTTTCCATTATTTGTGTACCGGCAGAAACTGTATCGCCTTTTTTAACATTAAATACACCATTTCCATGTCCATATCTTGATCTAGAACCATCAGGATGGGTAACCTCTACATAGTTCCCATATCCAGCACTAGGCTTTGCATCGGTAACAATTCCTTCTCGTATCGCGAGTACGGGAGTACCTATTGGTACAGCATAATCTATTCCTCTGTGGTATTCACTAGTACCGTAAGTATCTATTATGTACTGAGGATAACGCTCCATAAAGTTCATCGTAATTCTAACATTGGTGGCTGCTAATGGGAAAGAACCGCCAGTTTCTGTTAGATAAGTGGTAGTAGAATAAGAGTAAGATGGAGAACCAGCTGGTGCATTCATATTTGACGAATAACTACTACTAGAGTTAGTGTATGAATATATTCCAGATGAATAAGCTTTAGTTGAGCCAATGTTGAAAGTGGCTTCAGTTTGCCATGTGCTATCTAGTCCTGAAGGTGAGTAAATATTTTCATCGCCCTCTACTGGATCAATTCCTGTCGCAGTTTTAAATAATGCAAAGAACTTTTCTTTATTGTCAATTATATATCTTTTTAGTAAGTTTGAACTTTCTTCCCAATCTTGTTCATCTAACTGTCTGGATTGAACACCTGTGCATTTTAATATAGCGGTATTGCCAGTAGTAACTAAGTCAAAAGTGTAGTTTGCATACCAAGTTTCAAGAATAGGGATGTATCTTATTTCTTTACCATTAAAAGTTTTGGCGGTAAGCTCTGGCGGATCTTTCCAAATGGATATAGCATCACATGCGATTTCATATACTAAAGAAGAATCAGGCGTAGATACAGCTAGAGATACATAGGTAGCTAAATCTGTTATAGTAGAAAATTGCTCAAAAAACTCATCTGTATAGTATACATCAGGTAAAGCATAATTCCCATTTAACGCCTTTCGCCTCATATCACTAATTTGCATGTAGTATTGCCTATAAGCTTGCATGTATGTAAGAATTTCTAACTTTGCCAGTTGTTCTTGAAGAACATGAAAATTTTTGATAATTTCTTGATTATGTGCTTGATCATTTAAAATAGTATCAACTAATGTAGCATCGTATTGTGTATCGCCGTCGAAAAGAGATACTTGTTCAAATAAATCTCGTAAAGATACATTATCTTCATAAAGCCCAGAAGACGCATTAAAAATACGATATGAATTATCTAATACATCAATTATATCATCTATAAATTTATTCATCTTTGAATCCATGTTGAACATTTGCTTTAGTACATCAGGATCATTTAATAGTTCTTCAAACATAGGAATATGCTTACTTTCCATACCATAATATTGAAGAATATGATTATCATTTATGTTCTCATCCAGCGGAAAATCTTCAGGCCGGGAATCTATAGCAGGCTTTTTTAGTCTTACTGGCGAATAGTTTTCAGACATTATTGATAGTATATAGATAGAACCATTTATATCCCTATAAAGTTCATTAGCTTCAACTGCAGCTTTGTATTTTGGATATTCAACTTTATCTAATGCTTCATCAAGAATGTCTGTGAGATAAGATTTAGGGTTTGAAAGATCAGTATTTTCTTGTATTATTTCTATAAAATTTTTGTCTTTTTCTTCCTTCTTTAAATCGTTCGAACCGAAAATAGAAGAAAATGTCATAAGTATTAGTAAAATTGGCAAAAAAGCCCCCCACAAAATTAAAATACATGATGTGCATATGCAACTTCCACAACATCTTTTGCCTTTTTTACCAATTTCAGTTTGGCCAACAGTACTGTCAATTGCACCAATTCCAGTTGAAACAGCAGAACCTACTCCAGGTGCAGCGGCATCTAGAAGTTGAGCCACCCCTTTTACACCTTCCACAGCAAGTTGACCGGCAGCGGCCTCAGGATCATTTTTAGCGTCTTTTAATGCATTAGCTGCTCCTAATACTGCACCAGCACCGCCTACTGCAGCACCAGCAGCATTGCCAGCGGTGTTTGCAGCATTGCCAGCAGCGTTTGCAGCATTACCGGCAGCATTTTTAGCAACATCGCCAGTAGCATTTTTTGCAACATCGCCAGCAGCATTTTTAGCAATATCACCGGCAGCATCAGGTTTTTTATTCATATTTCTAGCGTTATCAATTATAGATTTATCGGTATCCTTTCCAGAAGGGGTAGAAGAAGGAGACTCATCAGACTTTGGTTGCTCTTTAGCTTTAGAATCAGTTTTATCTCTTAAGCTGTTATCGTCTTTTTTATCTGAATTTGTAGAATTGATGTCCTTATCATCATTTTCAGAGCTATTAGATTCATCCTCAGGTTCGTTGTTTTGTTTATTCTCGTCACTTTGCTCATCTTTATTATCTTTATCTTTTTTGATAGACTCGTTATTATCATCGTCATCAAGTTCATCCATAACGTCCTCATCATCGTCATCAAGTTCATCCGTAATGTCCTCATCATCGTCATCAAGTTCATCCGTAATGTCCTCATCATCATCGTCAAGTTCACCCGTAACGTCCTCATCGTCATCATCATCAAATTCATCCATGACGTCCTCATCGTCATCATCATCAAGTTCATCCGTAATGTCCTCATCATCATCGTCAAGTTCATTCATATCATCATTTACAGTATTAGAAGGAAGATTAGCAATGGTATTGTCGATTTCTTCTTTTAGTTTCTTAAACTTATTATGAAAGTTATTTAGCTTATTATTATCTGAAAAGAAATTTATAGGTATCCTAAAAAGAGAAAGAAGTTCTTCTTTCTCTTTTTTAGAAATGTTATGTTTTGGAATATTGTCATTATGCATATCACTTCACCCCGTTATTTCCCAAGTAGCTTTGCAATAAGCTTAGCTTCATTTTCATGGTCTCTAGAATGGTTTGTAAGTCTATATCTATTAAATACGTCAACATTAGCAAATGGGGTTGAAACTATTTTTAGATTATTGTCGCTATCAGCTTTTACAGTAAACTGTGTAGGCCTATCCGTAACAGAAGGCAAACCGTCCTTAACAAATAATACGGTATTGGTAGCATCATCTATAATAGCGCAAATATCTAAATTTTTTATAACTGTGAATTGATTATGAGCGGCAACATTAAATTCGTCTTTAACATATGATTGGAGATCCTTAAGTGTAAAATCATTAAATTCTTCATCATAGTTACTTTGAGAATTTGAAGCTTGTTCTTCGAACGAATAGTCTAGCTCTTCATCAGAACGTAACAATGTGACATTTCCACTGTCATCAACAGTTACATTACCAGCATAAGTGGCATTAATATCCCCACCTGTATTAATATCAGATTGGAAAGTAAAGGTTTTACCGGTATCACCATTAGCAGTAAATGTTACTACAGACTTTTGGGTATTGGGATCAATAGGGGAGACTTTAAAAGCACCGAGTGTTTGAGTTGAAATACCCAATAACTGAGCAATATCTGTTGAGGTATTAGACACATTTACATTAGTATTAATTTTACCTTCTCTTTGAGCATGAACTATAGTCGCAGTATGTGGTGAGACGATATGTTCTTCTGCAATAAGTTGATTGCATGTATCTATAAAATGCTGTTTTTCCGTAGTTGTACTATTGTTTAAGAAAGTTTGTAGATTCTGAGGGGTAAGCGATGTCACTCTTCCATGAGTAGCATTATTTATAGCAAAATCAATACTCTTTTGGGAAATCATTCCGTCGTTAGTTATGCTAGATATTGTATCGTTAGCACGAGCATTTATATCTATCTTATTTGCACTAGCAATTCTAAATTTTTCGTCACCAACTCTTTGTTGAATTTCAGTAGAGATTTTTTCTAACGCACCATCATCAATAATACCGTTTTCAACTGCCTCATAACTTACCCCGTATTTTGCACATACGTCAGTTACAGACAGTTTAGAGCCATTATTATATAAATTTTTAATAGCATCTAATACAATTGTTCTAGAAGAACTATCGTCAGGAGTAAAGGTCAAGTCTTCTTGTAATCTTCTAATGCTCGAATTTAAGTCTGATAATTGCTCAGTAGTTAAATGTTCTCTTATATCATCAGTAGTTTGTATACGTTTTCCAGATGAAGAGTACATTTTTGTTAAATGACGTTCCAACATATTATGATTCTCTGATTCTAGAGTCTTGACTGTTTTTATATGAGCAGCATAATGTTCTGCCATATCCTTTTGCTCATTTTTTAAGAAATTTTTATATTCCTTAGAATTCCTTCTAAACGCACCATTGTCAACCATAGCATCCGCTAATGTAGTAGCACGTTTTCCAAGTTCAACTTTGAATTCTTCATTAGATTCGTCGGCATCTTGCCAAATAATCTTTTCACTTGCTTTAGAATTAGCTAAATCAGGAATGTGATATAACTTTCCATCATCACGTATATCATGTAAGTACATTCCGTCTTTCGTAACACTCTTCTTAAAGTTACTCCAATTAATCTTTTTAGAAGGATCCTTAGGATCCCACCCACCTTTAATAGCCTGAATTTCGTCATAGTCTTCATCGAGATATGCAATATTAGGGTCATCATAGTTTAAACCATAACTTAATCCCTTTCGTCTTGCCATAATCTTTCTTCTAATTAAATCTTTACTTTCTTTAGAATTATTTATAGCCTCTTTATTTATACCTAAAACTTCAGACATTTGTTTCTTTTGTTCTTCGCTTAATTTACTTAAGTCGTTTTTAGCCCATTTTTCAACTTCATCTAACTCAGGAGACTCTAATGGTTCGCCTGCATGAATGAAATCGTGAATTGTATTTCCAAACGTATTACCAATGGCAGCACCACTAATTGAGCTCTTAGTTATATTACCTATTAATTCGCCGGCGGATGTAGTCGTAGCTAGCGCATATCCGGCTCCTATAGAGCCACCCAAAACCCCAGTCGCTATTTTAAAGCTATTAGCTTTTCTAGCTTTTTCTATGGAAGTGTGCCCTGTTAATTCTTTCATTTTCTTTTTATATTTAGCACTCTTAGCAAGTCCTTCAGAGAACTCTTTTTCAGCTGTAGCCTTAGCCTTTGCTGCTTCATCTTTTGACTTCCCAGCTTTAAGGGCATTTTTATACGCTTTTTCGCCACGTTTATTAATTATGTCTTTAGTAAATGTTTCGGCACTTTTTAAAGATAAACCTTTTCTTCTCATATCTACTAATGAATTACCTAAACTCTGCAATGTTTTCACAGCTATGCCGGCATGAGCCACGCTACCAGCAATACCACCGTTGCCAGGCCCCATGTTTGATGTAATTTGGAACAACGATTTTATTTGTTTTTCTCCAATAGGGATTATTGCTAATGCCATAAGTGACATGAGTAGTCTAAAAGCAGAAGTGGTTATGCCCACACCATTTAAGTTACTAATGACATATGCTACAATTAGTAATAAGAAAGCATGTATTGGCTGAACAAATACATTAACAGCAAATTCTTTCATCCAAAGTCCAAAGGTTTGTGCACGCCTATCTCCTATTTTGTCGAAAACATAAGATAAAACAACTAACGGAAAAAGTATAATAAGCAATGCTATAGTAAGTAAACGCTTAAAGTATGTAAATGTTATAACTAATCCAAAAACCATGAAGATAATAATAAAAATTATTAAGATAAATTTGTTAAGTATCTTAACTCCAGGAAACAGAGTCTCGGTTGAAGCTATGGCAAACTGAGAAAGCATATACTTAGTAACTACATTTGAGCCAGCCATGGAGGTAGCAGTATTATTAATAGCGTCACCAGTATCGTCTTTAAGACCAAGTATTCCCAATGTCCAATCCCAAATATCCGATGCAACGTCTTCGATTTTATCTAGAGCACCGGATGCAGCTTCTTTTATTTCATTTTCTGATGTAGTAAAGTCAAGTTTCGAACCAGCAGTAGCAAATGCAGTAGTCAAAGTATCAGAAGACCAAATTATAAGTGCCATAACCCAGTGGAAGGCAAAAAGTAATAGTAAACCGGTTAACCAATACTGAAGAAGAGTTTTGTAATGCGCCTTTTGCTTACCTATGGAAGATAAAATCATTCGAATGCCAAGATAAACTAAAATTATAATATAAAAAGACGCAACTAAATATCTTAAAGCATTATAAGTAGAACCTACAGCACTTCTAAAAGTACCAGCAATCCCATTATTATTCGAATCAAAGAATGTCAGCTGGAAATAGGACTGTGTTCCCCATATACACCCTTCAATAGTTGGAAAAATAGAGATCAACTTGAGCAAAGGCTTTGTTATAAGACTTGAAAAATCAGTTAAAATATCAGCTAAAATTTGTGAGAACGAATTTAGTATACCTTCATCAGTGTTGTTTCCACCATCATCTTTGTCATTTGCCCTATTAGCAGGTAAAGTTGGATCAAAAGTATTAGTTGGTTTTACTTCATCTAGACCTTCTATAAGTTTTGCATAAGAGGGAAGAGTAAAGCTAAATATTAAAATAAAAATTAAAAATATTGCTACAAATTTTTTCAAAATAATCCCTCCATAATTTAAGAATTAGCTTCAAGCTTTTTCTTTTCACGTTCTGCAATTTTTTGCATGTTAGTTTCAACAAAGTCGAATTCTTTTTCAGTCGGTGTAATTTGAAGTATCGCAGTAGCAGACCCAACTTTAAGAAGCCCATATCCCCTTGAACAAGTAGTTAAGAAGGAAGCCTCACCAGAACTTAGCTTAAATACTTCTTTTATATATTCAATTTCAGCTTTATCTTGAGCTAAGAATAACTTAGTATCAGAAGATGTAAGTACGGCTTGTACCTCTTTAGTTTCATAGAAGTCTTGGAACTTTTGAGATACAACGGCAAGAGAAACGTTTCTTTTTCTTGCACGTCTAGCCATAGTATTTAAGAAATCAACTGCTTCAGGGAAAGGAAGCATCATCCATGCTTCATCGACAATAACACGCTTTTTCTTAGCGGCCAATTTATCTTCACTGTTCTTCTTAACATATTTTTCCCAAATCCAAGATAGAAGAATTTGCTGAGCTAAAGGTCTGGCAAATCTTTCCTCTAATTGGGAAATATCTAAGTTTATAAATGGTATGTTATCTAAAAGTTTAAATGTAGATTGACCATCAAAGTAACTCATTTGGCCATTATATTTTCTAACGTATTGTTTCATAACCTTAACTAGATAGCTATAGTGGAATTGGTAGTCTACGTTAGTATTTTCTTCAGCTTTAGCACAAACTCTAGCATACCATGAAGTAATAGTTGGCATTGGTTTTCTAGGTCTAACTAGGGCACCATCCTCAAACTCAGCTTGAGCCTCGTAATCAATTAATGATTCAGGGTCACTGGTAATGCCGGCAGCCCAATATTCTTCAGCCACACATTCGGAAATAATCTGCTTTGTAAGTTCGTTAACTTCTGTGCTCTTGGTAGATCCACGCGCCATAGTAATAAGTGACTGAGTAACGTCTTCTACTTTATTTTCAACGTGAACGATAGTTCTTTCACGCCCTGTAATTTCATCTCTTATAGTCTCGGGCTCGATATCAAACGGGTTTATAATTGTTTGAGAAGTAGGACTTATAACAACATTAACTCCATTTAACGCTTCAGCAACCGGTCCATATTCTCCTTCAGCATCTAGTGCTAATGTTTCAATTCCCATTAAAACAGAAGAACGAGCTGTAAGTACTTTTATGGTAACACCTTTACCAGCACCAGACTTACCAAACACAACCATATTATAGTTGGTAAGGGAAGGGTGGAAGTTATCAAATAATATAGGTACTCCGGTTTGAGCGTTATGCCCTAGAGGAATACCGGTAGAATGTCCGATTTCAGAAGAAGTAAAAGGGAAAACAGTAGCAACTGAACGTTTATCAAAAGTATGTTTTCTCTTAATCAAATCTAAATTTAATGGAAGATTAGAAATAAATGCATCTTCTTGGACAGCCCAAGCAGTTTTTAACATAAGAAGATTTTTAGAAACTTCCATAGCAAGTAATTCAGACATTTTATCTAATTCATTTAAATCATAAGAAGTAATAGTACAGAATATAGAAACATCATATAATTTATTAAAACCAGCAGCAATTTCACTTCTTAGCGAGTCCGCTTCAGCGTATTTATCTCTTAAAACAGAAGAACGGTTTGTATCTCCTTTTTTATCAGCCACAATAATCTCAGATTCAATATCCGCAATCATTTTATTTAAATCCTTTTGCGAAACTGATTCTGGAATAGGCTCTATATGTATAGAAACATTTATATCGCCAAAATCATACATTGAATTTAAGAATTCAACGAAAGTAGCCATACGAGGAACAGAAGAAACATAAAAACTTCTGCAATATTTAGTAGTTTTTGCGAAAATTTCTAAATGATTATATGAAGTCGCATCTATGCCTGAAGGCAATATCACGTCTTTGACAGAAGTTGCATTTTTATCAAAAGAACTTTTTCTACCAGTTTCATATATTATATCTTCATTTTCTTTACCGGCAGCTAAACGTACCTCATCAACTGTACTTAAGTAGTTAGTCTTCATAAAAAATCTATCCTTTCTTTAACTTTAATATTTATTAAAGTTTTACAACATAGTGGAGCTATCTACGCTACTATATTCTTCATTATTTTCAGATTCCATTTTTCTTTCTATCTCCATTCTAATTTGTCTTTCTTTTTCTTCTTGAAGTTCACGAGCCTTACGTTCCTCTTTTGCTAAATCCTGCTTTTTAAACATTACATCTCTAGCAGTAGTGGAAATAGATAAAATATCAGAGTCAACTACTTTCTTTATATTAAAGATATCGGAATCGTCACGATTTACAGCTATATACATAACTTCAGTAAGTTCAGTAGTATTTAATATATGTGATTCAATACCACAAGAATAAATACCGCCTCTAATACTATCAGCACGATTCGTCAATTCTGTATAGGCTAATTTAAACATTTCACCAGTATCAAAATTATTAATAAGACCAAGTTCACTAACATGATAAGAAACTACAATGTAATATTTTTTTTGTAATACATTTGAATTCTGTGTTAAATAAGAAATATTATCTATTAAATCTTTAGTATAATCTAAGGCTTTTTCTTTCTTTTCTAAAAGTAAGCCTAATTCCAAAAGTTTATCTTGGGATGCACCTTGAGAATCTAGAACACTAAATGTGTCAAGCATTTTATTAAATTCATCAGTTTGCTTTTGAAACCTATCCTTATAGGAATTTATGCTTTCATCTAAGTTTATAGTTCTACTTTGAATATAAATTTGGATAGGGAAACGAAGAGAGTTTAAAAACTGAATAAAACCTTCTTCGACAGCTATTTTTTCAGCTTCTGACATGAGGTAATAGTTAATGCCTTCGCATTCGATAATCATAGTGAATCTCTCGCCATTTTCTTGAACAATCATATTATTTTTTATATCATCAAATGGTAAAAACTTCTTTATATCTTCGTAAGGCATTCCATGTTTTAGTTTAGGAACATTTTCATCTCTTTTATTTTTTTCTTGCTCCTTTCTCTTTGAAAAATAAAGCATAAAGCAAAGAAAAACTATAATACAAACAATAACGGCACATAATATAATTAAAGAGCCTTTTTCTAAGTCGGTCATTTGGACTAACTCCTTTCAAAAATGTATATCTTTCTATTTCTTTTGAATTTTATAACACGCTTTGCAATAGTATAAGCGGATTCTCCACCTGCTTTTTTAAGAAAATCAAAAGCAGTAGATTCGGGAAGTTTAAAAGCTCCTAGGCAATACCCGATACCGGAAAAAACAATACAAATTCCCCATCCTATATATTTAAGCATTTCACTTTCACATAAGCCAGCCAATATAGTAAATAAGCCTACGAAAAACAATCCGCAAACAAATCCGATAAGAGTAAAAATAAGTGCCTCTTGAGTAAAAAATAAAAATCTATTTTCATTAGTAGCTTCCCGAGGTATCATATATGTATTCATTTATTCACCTCCGATTATATATGGATAAAGGATATGAATTCATATCCTTCGAAATTAACCATATTTAATTATTTCAATTTCCACTTTGCAGTGTTTTTAATTCTACTAGGCGGTCATATGCATTTTTTAATCTCGTTTTTGCACGGTCTAATGTTTCTTGTTCACCCGAACTAATACTTGAGCCCTGTTTTTCTATCATTTTTTTAAACTCACGGACATTTTTATCCAATGCATTTACGTAATCTTTTAACGACTTATAGTCCATTTTCTTGATATCATTCCAAGGGATGTCAGTAGATTCTTTTATTGATTGAATCGTAGTATCATTATAAACCCACTCGCCATCTTCATTTGTATATCCTGCCCCATAATCAGAAGAGGTAGGAGATTGCACACCACTACTACTTCCGCCAACTTGATTGCTAATTTCTTTAGCAACTTTTTCGTAGGTTCTCAAAAACGCTAATCCACCAACTAAAAATATAACCCCGGCAAAGTAGTAAATGAGTCTTTCTTTAAGCATTGCCCTTTTATTAGGAGTAGCGACCATATAAGAAATAGCTATGGTAACCAAAATGCAAACAGCGAGTATTATGCCAAATGTATACAGTATAGTGTATACATTTGAGGTTACAGTTTCCATATCTACATTACTTTTACCTCCACTCGAAAAATATGTTTTTATTCCATTAGCCAAAGAAGTCGAACTAAAAATAAAGAGGAGACATAATACAAAAAGAAAGCTATAAATAATTTTCTTTTTCATAATATATCACCCCCCAAATGTTTCCTTATTCAATTATAAATATTCCTATTGCCTATAAGATTATTAGCCTTTGTCTGTAAAATTTTTAACAGCAGCTTCGAGAGTATTTAAGATCCAAACACCACCGATAAGAAGAATTACACCAATAGCCATTGACCACATTCTACCTTTTAATTCAGCTTTTTTAGCTGGAGTAGCAAGAAACCATTGGATAGCCATATAAGCAACCATACAAACGGCAACGATAATAGCAATGGTTCTTAGTACGGAATATACACCATTACCAACATTTTGAATAGGCGTTTTTAAATTAAGAGTATCACTATCTTTAACTTCATCAAAACTCGCCAAAGATACAACTGGAACTAATACCATTATTAATACTAATACTAAACTTAAAACTTTAATTAATTTTTTCATAAATTAATTCCTCCTTAAAATAATATTGTGTATGCTTCTATTACTTTAATAGCAATTGGTACACCTGCTATTAATAAAAGTAATCCAATTAAATATGGTAGAACAGCAGCTTTCACCTCAGCTTTCTTAGCCGGGCTGGTAAGTAAAAGCTTTATCGCTAGGGCAATTGTTACAATTATTGCCAAACAATATCCTATTTTATAAAGCATTAATAGAAGTTGTTGCATTCCTGTAACCATTCCACTGTCAAGACTTTCTAATAGTTTATCACTATCTTTACTATTGCTACCAATAAATAAGTTATTTCCATTAATCGCGTTAGAGGCACCACTAGCAAAGCTCATATTGAACAATAATGTTAAACTAACCAAGCAAGATACAATTAATCTCATAGCACCACCTCGACATAAAATGCTTTTTTATTTTCCAAGAGAGTTCGAGCTAAAAATCGATATTTTAACTTATTACTATACTTATCTAATTAAAATTTAGCTGATGAAATCAGCGTTAAGAATTTTAATTAGTAGCTCGAACGATCGACAGAAAACATAAAAGAATTCATTAATGTGTGTGACTTTAGGCACACATAAGTAGCAAAGCTACCTTTTTTATAATAATAATTGTACCATAAAAGCCACCATTTGACAATAGGTTTACTATAAAATGTCAAAAAATGTTCAAACCACTCAAGTTAACACATAATATATCGGACTGAATTTAGCAAAACTTTAGCAGAAATTTACTTGTATAAGAAAAATTATTAGTATATAATAGCCTTGATTTGAACTAGGGAGGTATACGAATGAAGAAATTCAGAAATATATTATTAGTAATAATCGGGGTTAGCTTTATCGTTTCAGGCATCCAAATCACAAGACGTGTTATGAAGGAACAACGAAATAAAAATGTAGAAATAGTTGCTGACTTAACTGATTTTGAAAACTTAGCCATAGAAATGAATGTGCCTATCGAAGAAGTGGCAAAGAAATTAGTTGGGGCCGGTACGACATCAATTGCCATATCTGAGGAAACATTAAATGATATGAATAATGATGGAAGAATTTTGATGTATCCTGCCGTTAACTTAAAACATATAGATGTTAACTTCAATAATGAATATAGAGGTGTGACCACACAAATTAAAAATTATATAGAAGAAAATAATTTAGAATACTCTGCCAACACAATAGTTTTAACAGACGATAAAAGCGAATATGATTTTTTAATTAATTCATTTAAAAGTAGATTTAGTGGAATAACTAAAGAATTTAACGATGAAAATAAATTTGGTATATTAATAGGAAGAAAACAAGATAAAATAAAAAATGTCGGTTTAGGACTTATTGATGACGATTTTGAATATGCAAAGACTTTAGGGTTTAACAATATAATCCCTAGAATCGAAAATCATGAGGGAATAACTACTGAAGAGGTAGACAAGCTTTATGAACAATTAAAAAAATATAAGGTTAGAACAATCGTTTTTGCCGGTGTTACAGTATACGGTCAAAACTACCAAGATGAAAAAGGCGAAATGCTAAAATACATAGGAGATAAGTTTTCTAAAGAAGGCGCAGAAATTATAACTGCAATTATCGAAAAACCGGTTGAAACAGATTTAGAAACTGTACAAAGAGGAATTAAAACTTTATCTAAAGCTTCTAATTATATAAACACAAAAGTTTATTCAATAGACGCCTCTCAGCTTACCAGAATTACTGCAAGTAACATGGTAGAGCAATGGGGAAGGGCTATTTCTCAAAGAAATGTAAGGGTTTTATATGTAAGACCATTATCTGTTGCATCTAAAACTGCTAATGAAAATTTTGAAAATACAATTAGTGCTATTCGTGAAATAAAGACTAGAGTTCGTCATATGGGAATGAAAGTTGATTCTGCAAAAGGCTTAGGAAACATAGTACAAAATAATTTTATGCAAGGCTTAATTGGTATCGGAATAGTGGCTAGCGGATTTTTACTTCTTATATTATTATTTGATTTAAGCAAATTCCCTAAGTCTATTTATTCTTTATTTATACTGGGTATTTTAGGAACAGGCTTTATATATTGCATTTCTCCTATTTATAATGTTTTGGGAGGAATAGCTAATAAGGGATTTAGCTTTATGGCTTCGATTATTTTCCCTTCATTATCCGGTTTATATTTAATAAGTGTATATAATAAGGAAAGCAAAATTGAAAATAAAAATTTAAAAGAGATAGTATGTAAAAGTATTGTTGTGCTTTTGATTTCGGTTTTAATTGCAGGAGTGGGCGGAGTTTTCATTGGTTCATTACTTTCCGGTTCTGAGTACGTATTAAAGTTAGATGTATTTAGAGGAGTTAAACTTTCGTTTATTTTACCTATTTTAATTTTTGGATTTGCGTATGTTATAAAATGTGGAATTTATTCGGATGAAAATGGAAAGCCTCTTAACATATTGGAACAGACTAAAAAACTAATGGATAGCAGTATTACTGTAAAGTATGCTGTTGCCGGTGTTGTTTTGGTTTTGGGATTACTTATCGTTGTTATGAGAAGTGGAAATACATTAATTACTTCAGCGTCTAGTATCGAGATTGCTTTTAGAAATTTCTTAGAGAAATATTTGGTTGCGAGACCTAGAACAAAAGAGCTTATTGCGTTTCCTGTTTTGATGTTTATTGTTTATTCGGCAAGATATAGAATAAAGGAAATTGGATTACTTGTAATGCTTGTTGGTATGATTGGAATTGAAAACGTAGTTAATTCGTTTTGTCATATAAGGATGCCTGTTATGGTGACAACATTAAGTTCAATTTATAGCTTGATTTTTGCAGTTATAATTGGTAGTATTGGTATTGTGATTATTGAGAAGATTATAAATTTAGTTAAAAAGCAAAAAGGAGGTTCCTTGTAGAAATGAAGAAGGTATTATTAGCAGGATATTATGGTCAAAATAATGTCGGAGACGAAGCAATTGCAGAAGCACTTACAAAGGAGTTAAAAAGAAGAGGATACGAAGTTATAATGTTATCTGGGGATAGAGTTACTTCGGCACAACTTTACGGAGTGGAGGCATATAATAGGCAAAGATTGCAGGATATGAAACTTGCTATTAAAAATTCGGATTTCGTAATTTTAGGTGGTGGAAGCCTTATCCAAGATGTTACAAGTACATATAGCTTAATGTACTATGTAGGATTTATTAACTTATGTAGAATGATGAGAAAGAAAATATATATCGCTTATCAAGGAATTGGACCTATTAATAAGAAACAAAATGAGTTTTTAACTAAATTTACGCTAAATAGAAGTAAGAAGCTTTGGATTAGAGATGAAATGTCTATTAATACATTAAGAGAAATTGGCGTTGTTAAGCCTAATATCATACTTTCTTCTGATGCTGTGTTTATGTTAAAGCCGCCTAGCAGAGAGAGAGTAAATGTATTACTTGCTAAAGCCGGAATAAGAAATGATGATGGAAGACCTCTTATCGGAATTGCTCCTAGACGTTGGGGATCAGAAGATAAAGCAGGAGTTTTTGCTAAGATTGCTGATGAATGTATAAATAGATTTAATGCAAAGGTGGTTTTTTATGCATTCCATAAAGATACTGATGTAAAGTATATTAATGAGATTTGTTCAAGAATGACTAATCGTGCATATATAGTTGCAGATAGTTATTTACCGTCCGAAGTTATGGGGATGATGGGAGAAATGACGTTAAATATTGGTGTTAGACTTCACTCACTTATATTCTCTGCAAAAATGGGTGTGCCATTACTTGGTATATCGTATGACCCTAAAATTGATGGCTTCTTGGATATGCTAGGTATGTCACCTGTATGTGATTATAGCGAATTATCTAAAGAACAGGTTATGCCTGCTGTTAGTTGGATTATGAAGAATCCTTTCCCTGTGGAAAATATGTTAGAGACTATAAATGGGTTTGAAAAGCTTACTATTAGGAGCTTGGATGAAATTTTACTAGATAGCGAGATGGAATCGTAGAAAACGGAGGATTTTATGAAAATTCTTGATGTGCGAATTGATGAAGTTACTATGAACGAGGCTGTAGAAAAGGTGAAAATCTTTTTAGATGAGGATAAGATGCATCTTATTTGTACGCCTAATCCTGAAATGCTTATGACTGCTCAAAATGACGAGGAATTTAAGCGAATACTTAATTCTTCTGAGCTTAACATACCGGATGGAACCGGAATTGTGTGGGCGGCTGAAAAGTTGGGAAATCCATTAAAGGAGCGAGTAGCCGGATTCGATTTTATACATAGGATTTTTGAGCTCGGGAAAGATAAAAATATATCTTTTTATTTCCTGGGTTCTAAGCCTGGTGTGGCGGAAACTGCTAGTAAAAAGATTGAGGAAAAGTATCCGGGAATAAAGGTTGTTGGGACTAATGACGGTTATTTTTCTGTGGAAGAAGAAAAAAGAGTTATTAAAGAGATTAACTCTAAAAAACCTGATGTTTTGCTAGTTGCAATGGGAGCACCAAAGCAGGAGAGATTTATAAATAAATATAAAGATAAGTTAAATTGTAAGATTGCGATCGGCGTTGGCGGATGTTTTGATGTTATTTCCGGTAATGTTAAAAGAGCACCAAAGCTTTTTATAAAGTTGAGACTTGAATGGCTATATAGAGGGCTTACTGATTTTAGAAGATTAAAGAGACTAGGAGCTATTCCAAGATTTATGGTTGCGGTAAAGAGGGAGCGGAAAAGAAAGTGAAGTTAGATATAAGTAAAAAAAGATTAAAGAGAATTGCCGTAAATTTATTTTATGTAGTGGTTGGTGTTATATTGATTGCTTTGTCAATCAATATGTTTTTCTTAAAGGTAAAAATTACTCCCGGAGGAGTGAGCGGACTTGCCACAGTTATTTACTATTTAACCAATATTTCCGTTGGTACTGTTGTATTTGCAATTAATATCCCGTTGTTTATTGCGGGTTTTTTTGCGTTTGGAAAAAGGTATAGTGCTAAAACGTTATTTGCTACATTATTACTATCAGTTGTTTTAGATACTACTACATTTTTACCGCAAGTAACAGACGATATGCTTTTGGCGTCTATTTTTGGTGGACTTCTTATGGGGGCAGGAATGGCTTTAGTTTTTAAAGGCGGGGCTACGACTGGTGGAACTGATGTTGCTGCTAAGTTAGTTATCAAATATTTTCCAAGGTTTAATATAGCTGAACAGCTTTTCTTTATTGACGGATTGGTTGTCATTACTGCTATGATTGCTTTTAGAAATTTTGATATTGGATTTTATTCTATTATTACTATTTGGATTTCAGCAAAGGTTATTGATTTACTATTTGAAGGTGTCGGATTTGCAAAAGCAATTTTTATTATTTCGGATAACGGAGATGAAATTGCGGATAGGATAATGGCAGAGGTAGGACGTGGAGTAACTGGAATTAATGGAGAAGGAATGTATTTTAAGACAAAGAAAAAAGTACTGCTTACCATTGTGGATAAAAGTCAAATTCCATCAATTAAGTTTATAGTAAAAGATATAGATTCAAAAGCGTTTGTGTTTATAACCGATGTTAGAGAGACACTGGGCGAGGGATTTAACAGGTAAAGAAATATGAGGGCTATTGAACAGTTGATAGAAAATATAAGATGACAGAGATATGACAGAGTTGTGATAAAATTAGTATTGCGAAATAATTAAAGGCATTTTCTTACTTTAGGGGTGAAAAATAAATGGAGCCATTGGCATATAGAATGTGTCCAAGAAATTTGGATGAATTTTATGGACAGGAACATATTTTAGGAGAGGACAAGTTACTCAGCCGTGCTATAAAGGCTGATAGATTGTCTTCTATTATTCTTTGGGGACCGCCCGGATGCGGTAAAACTGCATTGGCTAAGGTCATTGCAACAATGACAAAAACTAGTTTTAAAAAGCTCAATGCTGTTAATTCCGGGGTTGGAGATATAAAAAATATTGTGCAAGAAGCTAAAAATTTACTTATGAATCCTTCGGGAAAAGTGGTAATTTTTATTGATGAAATACATAGATTTAATAAATCACAACAGGACGCATTACTTCCGTATGTAGAAGATGGTACTGTTATTTTAATTGGTGCAACGACTGAAAATCCTTATTTTGAAGTAAATAAGGCTTTGATTTCGCGTTCTACAGTTTTTAAGCTTGAGCCATTAAGAAAAGAGGATGTAGAGAAGGCGTTAAATGCGGCGATAAAAGATAAAGAAAGAGGACTTGGAAATTATCTTGTGAAGTTTGAGGATGGAACGGTTTCATATATTGCTGAATTATCAAAGGGAGATGTGAGAAAAGCACTAAACATACTTGAAATGGCTGTTTTAACTACCGAGATGAATTCCGACGGGAAAATATATGTTACTAAGAAAATTGCAATGGAGTGTACACAACAAAGAGTAACTGAATTCGATAAAAACGGTGATTCACATTATGATAATATAAGTGCTTTTATTAAGTCGATGAGAGGTTCAAGCCCAGACGGAGCATTATTTTACCTTGCTCGTGCTATTGCCGGTGGAGAAGACCCTATGTTTTTAGCAAGAAGGATAGTTATATGTGCCGCTGAAGATGTAGGAATGGCAGACCCTAATGCATTAGTAGTAGCGAATGCCGGAGCACAAGCGGTTTCGCTTGTCGGTATGCCGGAGGCAAGAATAATTTTGGCTGAGATGGCTGTATATGTTGCGAAAGCACCTAAATCCAATGCGAGTTATCTGGGAATAAATCAGGCTTTATATGACGTTATGAACACAGATACTGGAACAATTCCTATGCATATAAGGAATGCACCCGTAGAAGAAATGAAAGAGTTTGGATATGGTGAGGGGTATAAATACGCTCATGATTACGAAGGCGGATATGTAGAACAGCAGTATTTACCGGACAAGATTAAGGATAAAAAATATTACACAGAAAAATAGTAAGAATTGTAACTATCAGTAGTGTTAAAAAGATGAAATACTAATTAACCGTCCATACCGTTACTGGTTTCCTCGAAAGAATAATAGCATATATAGAACAAAAGTTCAATATAAATTTAACTAAAAGTGGAAAAATATTACATAGAAAAAACCACTCAAATGAGTGATTTTTTCTTTCCCACTATATAAGTGCAATAACTATGTACAGTTCTACGAAATTAAATTAATCTTTGGGTTTAAATTCTTCCGATAAGTGTTCTAATGCGAATTCACAAGCAGAGCATACGAAACCGTTAAAGCTATAATGTCTTTTATCACTTTGCTGGTTTGCATTTTCAACCACTTGATAAATTCTGTTGTTTAGGTCTTCTGAAAACCTTATAGATTTTGTAACATTGCTTGAATGAGATTTGGATATTTTAAATTTCATCATTCGTATCATCACCTCATAAATATAATATGTTTTTATGATATATAATTATATAACCGAAAAACGGTTGCATTTTATAAAAATATCTGGTAATATGCAATTAATGGGGGTTATAGTTATGCCGAAAAATGAAAAAATTGAGACATTACGCGAGGAACTAAATCAGCTTATCATAAATAAAGCGAGTTATGAGGAAATTTTAAAAAAATCACAGGAACTTGATAAATTATTAAATGATGAAATATAAAATCCGTATATCAAAACAGATATACGGATTTTTTTGAATAATGTATTGCAAAATATTTACATATAATGTAAAATAAGGATGCAGGAGAAAAATTTATGAATAAAGAAATTGGAAAAATAACTAAAGATATTATAAGTTTGTTGAACTTACCCGAAAAAGGAGAAAAACCAATATTTATTGGTAATGGTAATATTGAACATATTAAAAATACTCACCCAAAAGATTTTGAAAAGTATGGTGATAATATTGAAAATATAATTGCGAATCCTACATATTTGGCGAGAAATGAGAAAAAGAATTCGATTGAATTTATAAAAGCGTATAAAGTTGATGAAGATTTTGTATTAGTGGCTGTAAGAGTAAGTAATAGGGGAGTACACTTTGTAAGAACAATGTATGTAATGGCGCGTGAAAAGGTTGAAAAATATTTTAAACATAATTATTTTATTAAATTTGAAAAAAAATAAAAAGTATGTTATTATATAAATAGCATAAAATAGTAGGGGAAAGTTTTGAGGACGGAACTGGTAGCCGTAGCCCATCGTAAGATGTAGGAGATGTGGGAGTACCACCCCACCTACTTTCCTAACTAAAGGAGCACCCCAAAGGGTGCTTTTGCTATTTTTGTGGAAGTTTATTATCC
>CAKSUD010000018.1 GCA_934500865.1 uncultured Clostridia bacterium
TGTAGATTTACCTGCCATATTAGGTCCGGTTAATATATCTATTTCATTTTCGTCAAAGTCCAAAAACGTATCGTTTGGAACAAACTCTCCCGAAGCCAAACATTTCTCCACAACAGGATGTCTTCCATCTTTGATATCAATTATGCCAGAATTATCAACTATAGGCTTTACATATCCATTTTTCTCAGCAGTTTCTGCTAGTGACACCAAAGTATCTGTCTGTGCAATAATAGATGCAATTCTTTGTAACTTTTCAACCTGAGATGCAACATATTCTCTTACCTTGCAAAACAATTCATACTCCAGCACTATTATTTTTTCTTCTGCACCCAAAATCGTTTCTTCAATTTCTTTTAATTCTTCGGTAATATATCTTTCTTTATCTGATAAAGTCTGTTTTCTTATATATGTGGATGGAACTAAATCAAAATAAGATTTAGTTACCTCTATATAGTACCCAAACACTTTATTAAAGCTAACTTTTAGGCTTTTAATACCTGTTTTTTCACGTTCTCTTGCCTCTATCTCAGCAATTATAGACTTACCGTTAGTTCCGGCATATCTTAACTTGTCCACTTCATCGTTATAACCGGTCTTAATAATATTTCCGTCTTTTGTGCTAATCGGCGGTTCATCAACAATAGCCTTGTCTATTATATCTACAACATCCTCTGCTAATTCCAAATTATCGTTTAGTTCATTTAACAGTTGATTATCAAATTGAGCCAAAATTTCTTTTACCTCAGGTAATTTCATTAATGAAAGCTTTAATGCAACTAAATCTCTGCCGTTTGCACTACCATATACAACACGTCCGCTAAGACGCTCTATATCATAAATCTTATTTAATTTTTCAATTACATCAGACCTTAAAATAGGATTATTTTTAAGTACCTCAACCGCGCTATTTCTCTTATTAATTTTATTCACATCAATAAGAGGTCTCTCAAGCCAACTATGTATCATTCTTGCTCCCATAGCTGTATTTGTATTATCAACTACCCACAGTAGCGTACCCTTTCTGTTCTTTTCGCGCATTGTTTCGGTAATTTCCAAGTTACGTCTTGTAGACATATCTATGCTCATATACTTTTCTGACTCATATACATCTAAATTATTTATATGCTCCAAATTAGCCTTTTGGATTTCAGAAAGGTATCTAAGTAGCGCACCTGTTGAAATATATGCAAGTGAAAACCTTTCTTTATTTTCACTAAAATTCTCAATATGCTTTTTTATTAAAGTAATAGCCTCACCCCTGTCAAAGAACTCATCTTCTGCCATAGAAATAAAACTGTTAAATCTCTTCCTAATTGAGCTTATTTCTGCTTCTTCATAAAATAGGGCTGAATTTACAACAATTTCAGATGGCTTTATTCTAGCTAGTTCATCAATCAAACTCATAAAGCTTCCGCCACCTAAAAACTCGGTGCAAGAAATCTCACCGGTGGTAACATCTGCACTTGCCAGACCAAAATTAACACCTAATTTATATATAGCACAAATGTAATTATTATTCTTTTCATCAAGCATTATACTGTCTATAACTGTACCCGGTGTAACAACTCTTATTATATCGCGCTTAACCAGTCCTTTAGCAAATCTCGGGTCTTCCATCTGTTCACAAATAGCGACTTTATGTCCTTTTTTAACCAGTCTCGATATATATGTCTCCGCAGCATGATAAGGAACGCCACACATAGGTGCACGTTCCTCCTGTCCACAGTCTTTTCCGGTTAATGTAAGTTCGAGTTCACGAGATGCCAAAATAGCATCGTCGAAAAACATTTCATAGAAGTCTCCTACTCTAAAAAACATAATAGAATCTTTATTTTGTTCTTTCATCTCCAAATATTGCTTCATCATCGGTGTCATTTCTGCCATTTTTTCCATTCTCCTTCTAGCCTATCTACATCTACTTTCTCTACTTCTTTGATTAACTTTAGGAAGTTCTTCACTTAGTAATTTTATTTTTTCAGCATTATCTCCAAAACCTTTTATATATTCTTTGTATTTTCCTTGTTCAGCCTCAGTCTCGGGATATGTTTTACTCTTCTTTCCATTTGCTATACATTGCTTTAAATAACCGCTTCTATCCATTTCAAGTTGTGCCATAAGCTTATTTACATCAGGTACTGCCAAAAATTCAGTAAAAAAATCATGCTTGCTATCGCGTGTCAAAATCTTGGCTGCTTTTAAAATCTGTGCAATTTTAGTAACTTCCTCATTGCCAAACTCATTCTTTTTACCCTCTTCTACCGTTTTATTCTTCATAAAACCTTCAAAGCGATTAAAGTACAATGCATCAATTACTTCATCTATATCAGCTTTTTCATTAAAAGCTCTATTTTCATAATTTTCTTCACTTTCAAAAGCATCATAAATACTAATAAGAGAATTAGCAAAAAGACTTCTTCTGTTTTTCATATCTTTTTCCAGGATTTCTCTTGTCCCTCTTATATGACCGCCTTCTCTTAACAATTTATCTGCAATTTTGTTAAATGTACAACCATTTTCAAACCTAACAATTGCATTAACTTGTGACTTAAGTTCGCCATTTACCTGCTTTTCATCTTCAAGTAGCATTTGCGACATATTCATTTCTTTAGCAAATCTTATACATTCTGTCTTATCCTTGGCTTTTTCATTAAAATACTGTTCCATACCATTTAAGTACTCTAATAAAGTATTCACACCAAATCTGCCCGCAATCTTCTTATATTCCTCTTCATTAGACTGAGCTATTAGCGGACACATTACCTCATAATAAAATTTTGTGCAATTGCTATACTCTTGGTGCAGTAAAATAGTATTTCCGATTTTTCTATCTAATGAATAATATTTACGCATAATGTTTCTGCCATCTTCTATCATCTGCTCAAACACTTGCTCTAAATCTTTTTTCTTTCCATTTTCATTATAGACTTTTTGAAGTATAGGGTAATTATATAAAGTTTTAGGATATCTCTTTACATACAAATCGCACATTCCCCTAAAAAATGTATCGCGGTTTTCCATTTTCCCTTTTTCATATATTTTACCAATTTTTGAGTTAGTAAAGCTAATATCGTTAGCCTCTTTTATCTTTGAAATTATATCTTCCGGAATCTCTCCATAAAGCAAATCAGACATATTAAATCTTCCCCAAATGTCCGCATACGCCTCAGAGGTTAGTCTATCATAATTAAAATCATAAAAAGACTCATCGGCAGCTGATTTTAGCACCATTTCATATGCCATCTCCAAAACTTCCGGTCTTAATCTACTACGATTTATAAAAGTTTTTTGCTTAGAATGTTCAACTTCGTGATAGATAGAAAGTAACATATCGCTTAAGCCTAAAATTCTTTTTTCCTTATCACCGGACCTAAAAAACTTTTGGTAAAAATACTCTACATTAATCCATATACAAGTATCTTTAGTTATGTCCTCGGCCTCGCTAGAAAAGCCTAATGTAACTTCTTCGTCATCAATTTCTTCATTGTCTAAACTAGGTAAAGTCTCATCATTCTCTTGAAATTCCAATTTAATTCTGTATGCTCCACACTCAAGTTCAGCCAATTCTTTAACTGACGTCTTTAGCATATTAAAATCTTCCTCGTTTAAAGGTCTCTCATTTAAAATATCCGCAAGTCTTTTTACAATCTCTCTTTGTTTTTCTTCATTCCCCTTGATACTAACGCTTTCCACTAACTTTATCCCCCGCTCTTTTAAGTTATTGTACTTTTATTTTCCCCGTTAAATACCACTTTCTCTGCTCCGTAATTTCTAAATCTATCATATTTCCAATAAGTTCATCCGAACCTTCAAAATTAACGACCTTACCGCCGTCTGTTCTTCCGGTTAATGTATTCTCATTAGTCTTACTATGACCTTCAACTAAAACTTTTTGAACTGTTCCTACTAATTTTGCATTCTCTTCTTCTAAAATTTCATTAACAACATTAATGAGTCTTCCGATTCTCTCAGTTTTTATCTTCTCATCTACTTGGTCCTCCATTCTAGCCGCTGGAGTTCCTTCTCTCTTTGAATATACAAACGTAAATGCTGAATAATATCTTACCTTCTTTACAACATCCATTGTATCTAAAAAGTCTTCTTCAGTTTCACCAGGGAAACCAACAATTATGTCCGTTGTAAACAGTACATCAGGAATTTTATTTCTTATTTTTTCAACTAAGCTTAAATATTGCTCCTTTGTATATTTTCTATTCATTCTTTTTAGAATACTACTGCTACCGGATTGCAATGGTAAATGTAGACATCTAGAAATCTTTGGCTCTATTGCTATCAAATCAATTAGCTCGTCTGAGAAATCCTTAGGATGAGGACTAACAAATCTTATTCTCTCAATTCCCTCAATCTTAGCTACTTTTTCTAAAAGTTTAGCAAACGACATAGGGTTCTCCAGATCTTTACCATAAGAATTTACATTCTGACCAAGCAAAGTAATTTCCTTATATCCGTCTTTGGCTAACTGTTTAACCTCTTTAACAATATTCTCAGGTTCTCTGCTTCTCTCTCTTCCTCTTACATACGGCACTATGCAATATGAACAAAAATTATTGCAACCATACATAATAGTAACAGACGCCTTTATATTGCTATCTCTTTTAATCGGCATATCCTCGGCAATCGTGCCATCAATATCCCAAATTTCAATAACCTTCTTTTCCTCAGTTATAGACTTATACAAAAGTTCAGGAAATTGATATAAATTATGCGTACCAAAAATTATATCTAAATGCTGTCCATGAGTCTTATTAAACTTTTCAACCATATGAGGCTCTTGTGCCATACAACCACCAAGAGCAATAACCATATCCGGTTTACTACGCTTTAATGACTTAAAGTATCCCAACTGCCCCAAAATTTTATCCTCAGCATTCTCTCTAACACAGCAAGTATTAAAAATAACTAAATCTGCCTCTTCAAGCGCTTCTGTAGCCACATAGCCCATTTTTTCTACCATACCCGAAATCTTCTCAGACTCGTTCTCATTTAATTGGCATCCCATCGTAAAAAGATGATACTTTTTCCCCTTAACTAAATGAGTTAATTTTTCAATATATTTGTTTTGCTCATCAATTTCTTCAGTTGTTAATACCTTTATAGCCATTTTTACACCCTTTCACTTATTCTCTACTAAATTATCATAAAAACTTTTCTTGTATTCCTCTATTTTATCCATATCAACTGTACCAATCTTAAAAATTATTTGTTCGTTTAAAATTTTATATATTACATCCGTCTTTACTATACTATCTTTTTTCAATTCTTTATTAGTTTTAAATCTTAATTTGTCCAAATTAGATGATAAAAGCATCCCAAAATTTTCTATAGGCACTGCCGTATTATCCTTATCTATTATTACAAAGAAATGATTATTACCTGCTTTACCATTAGAATACATATATTCTTTAACAAATACGATATCACCAATTTCATATTCAACACCATAAGTTACTGTTTCTTCTCTTAATACATTCTCTATTTTTCCTTTATGCCATTCTTCCTCAATAGGAAATTCTTCAAAAGCTTCTTTAATATCTCTAACTTTATTGTACTTATAGGCTATTTTTAAAAAATCACTCACTTCTTTCACTCTATGCTCCCCCCTTTTCATTACGCCTATCGTTTTATTGTATTTTTTTATTACCTATACAAAAAATAAATATATAATTTTTTCATAATCAATCTCCCTCTTCATTTATTTCATGTATTATGATAATAAAATGTTTTCCTAATTATTTAATCTTTCTACAATTAACTTATTAATAACCTGTGGATTAGCCTTTCCACGACTTTCCTTCATTACTTGCCCTACTAAAAATCCTACAACATTAGTCTTACCACGTTTGTAATCCTCTATTGATTGTGGGTTATTCACAATAACTTTGTCCACCATTTCTAAAATAGCAGACTCATCACTAACCTGTGCAAGGCCTTTTTGGGCAATTATTTCCGAAACCTTTTTGCCGGTAGCCAAAATTTCCTCAAATACAGTCTTACCTGCTGTATTACTAATAGTGCCTTTAGTAATTTCTTTTATTAACTCAGCCAAAGTTTCAGGGCTTATTTCAATTTCATTAATAGAAATCTCTCTTTCATTTAATACTTTAGAAATATCACCCAAAATCCAGTTACTTGCAGACTTAGGAACGGCACCGAAAGAAACTGTCTTGTCGAAATATTCAGATAAATCTTTGCTAGACGAAATAAGTTCAGCATCGTACTCTGTCAACTTATATTCTGTTAAATACCTAGCTTTCTTTACATCAGGAAGTTCAGGTAAATTCTTTCTAATATCTTCTATGTATTCTTTCGTTAAAACTATCGGTACTAAATCCGGCTCTGGGAAATATCTATAATCTTGAGCATTTTCCTTAGTTCTCATAACAACGCTTTCGCCTTTATCTTCATCCCATCTTCTAGTTTCTTGATGTATTTCTCCACCATTTTCTACTACTTCAATTTGTCTCTTAATCTCAGTATCAATAGCGTGTCCGGTTGCACTAAATGAGCTTATGTTCTTCATTTCAGTTCTCATACCGAATTTGTCTGAACCTTTAGGCATAATTGAAACGTTAACGTCACATCTTAGTGAACCTTCTTGCATTTTACAGTCAGACACCTCTATGTATTTTAATATAGTTCTAATCTTTTCAAGTAGTGCCTTAGCTTCATCAGAATTTCTCATATCCGGCTCAGTTACGATTTCAATAAGTGGAACTCCGCATCTGTTCATATCTACTAATGTACCATTGCCCCAAGCATTATGAAGTAACTTTCCGGCATCTTCCTCTATGTGAATTCTTGTAATTCCGATTCTCTTAGTTGTACCATTTACCTCTACATCCAAGTAACCATTCTTACAAAGTGGCAAATCATATTGAGAAATTTGATATGCTTTAGGTAAATCAGGATAAAAATAGTTTTTTCTATCTTGTTTGCTAAATAGTGAAATTTCACAATTCATAGCAAGTCCGGCCTTTACCGCATATTCAACAACTTTTTTATTCATAATCGGCAATGTACCGGGCATACCTGTACATATTGGACAGCAATGTGTATTTACATCGCCCCCAAATTCTGTTGTACAATTACAAAATATCTTAGTCTTTGTAGCTAACTCTGAATGTATCTCTAAACCTATAACACTTTCGTATTCCATATTCTCACTCCTACTCTTCACACTTACGTGCGACTCTTAAAATTGTCTTTTCATCAAAAGCTTTACCTATAATCTGAATACCTATTGGAAGTCCTTTGCTATCCTTTGCAACAGGTACAGAAATTGCTGGAACACCGGCAATATTTACAGGAACCGTACAAACATCTGATAAATACATTTCAAGTGGATTCTCAGACTTTTCACCAATCTTAAAAGCTGTTGTAGGAGCAGTTGGTCCGATGATAACATCATACTTACTAAAAGCTTTATTAAACTCATTTATTACCAAAGTTCTAGCCTTTAGTGCCTTTTTATAATAAGCATCATAGTAACCTGAGCTTAAAACATAAGTGCCAAGCATAATTCTTCTCTTTACTTCCGGGCCAAATCCTTCACTTCTACTATTTTCATATAAATCATTTAATGTATCTGAGTTTTTACTTCTATATCCATACTTTACTCCATCAAATCTAGACAAATTTGAACTTGCCTCTGCTGAAGATAAAATATAATAAATAGACAAAGCATAATCAACTATCGGCATTGAGAACTCTTCAACAATAGCTCCCTTTCCCTTTAATTCTTCAACCTTTTTCATAATAGCTTCTTTTACTTCCGCATTAATTCCTTCTCCAAAGAATTCACAAGGGAGTCCAATTTTTAAGCCCTTTATATCATCATTTAAGCCTTCTGTATAATCGGTAATTCCTGTATCAACAGAAGTTGCATCACTGTCATCCCTACCAGAAATAGCATTCATAACTAAAGCACAGTCAGTAACATCCTTTCCAAAAGGTCCGATTTGGTCTAATGAAGATGCAAAAGCAACAAGACCGAATCTAGAAACAGTTCCATAAGTAGGCTTTAATCCAACGATACCACAAAAAGATGCAGGTTCACGAATAGAGCCACCTGTATCAGAACCAAGTGAAATTATAGCTTCATCAGCAGCAACCGCAGCAGCAGAACCGCCACTAGAACCGCCCGGCACACATTCAGCATTGTGTGGGTTTGTAGTCTTGTAAAAAGCTGAATTCTCAGTAGAACCACCCATTGCAAACTCATCCAAGTTAGTTTTACCAATTAAAATACATTTGTTTTCATTTAGTTTTTCTATAACAGTAGCATTATACGGAGGCACAAAATCCTCAAGCATCTTAGATGCACAAGTTGTTTTAACTCCCTTTGTACAAATATTATCTTTTATCGCAACAGGAATACCAGCTAAAACCGGCATATCCTTACCGGCATCAAACTCAGCTTGAATTTCTTCAGCTTTCTTTAATGCATTTTCTTTATCTAAAGAAATATACGCCTTAACCGTATCTTCTCTTTCTTCAATTCTCTTAAAAACAGACTCCACTACCTTCGGAACAGTAGTTTCTTTATTTCTATACATCTTCGCAAGTTCATGCGCAGTATATTCATACAATTCCATAATATTCTTCCTTTCTTATAGTAAAAAGTCGATTCTCTTAAGCTTTCTACTGAACACTTGGTACAACCAAACAACCAGCCTCTTTAACAGGTGCATTTGCTATAATATCATTTCTATTATACGAAGGCTTTACTTCATCTTCTCTCATCACATTTTGCACCTTTAAAATGTGATTTGTAGGTTCAACATTTTCAGTATCTAATTCGCTTATCTTATTAGCAAACTCAACAATTCCGTCCATTTGATGTGTTAATGTTTCCATTTCACTTTCAGGTATTTTTAGCTTTGCAAGTTTAGCAACATACTCAATATCCTTATTTGTTATCATTTTTATTATCCTTCCCCTCATACAACTTTAAAATTCTATCAACAATCTTTGCACCGGCATCTAAATCCCTAAATGCAAGTTGATTTTTTCTTATCTTTATAAGTCTCTCTTTATCATTTACAATAAGCTTGTTTACGGTCTTAGCCAAGTCATTTGGCTTAGTGCAAAGAAGCCCTAAATCATTTAATAAAATAAAATCTATATTTCCTTCTTCTTGACCAGGAAGAGCACCTGTAATTATAACCGGTAAAGTACAAGTAATACACTCCATAAGTACATTAGGGCTACCCCTAACAATTCCAACATCATTAGTAGTCATAAGAGTTTCAACATCTTTAACATAACCATAAATCGTCACTCTATCTAATTGGTTTCTGAACTTAACTTCTAAAGTCTCCTTTAGCTTTGTATTTCTTCCGGCAACAGCAGATACTCTGGAATTAGGAATCTTAAGCAATCTTTCAATCGTAGCTCCCATATCTCCAGAACCTTCTCCACCACTCATAATTAAGAAATCTATATTTTTCTTTTCACGAATAGCCTTGTCGTCTATCATTTTTATTTTTGCACCGGCTTTTAATATTTCTTTTCTTACAGGAAGATTGATAATAGCCATTTTTTCTTCATCCGCGCCATTTTTAATAGCATATACCCAAGCTGATTTTGTAGGTGCAATCATTAAGTCAGCTCTAGGCTCAATCCAAAGTGGAGAAATAGAAATCAAATCAGCAAATACAGCAGCAAACTTGATTTTTTTCTTTCCTTTTCTTTCCTCAAGTAAGTCCATAACCGCATTATTAAATGCAGGGTGAACTGTGACAATAATATCCGGATTAAACTCGTCAACTAATTTATAAAACTTTCTCTTTATTATTCTTTTTACTACACTCTTTACTAAATGAGGTTCTGTTGCTGACATTGCATAAATAAATTTCCACATATCTTCGGAAGTTCTAATTATTGGTGCATACATTTTGCCAATTCTAAGACCCATCTTACCTCCGAATTCAAATGCCTCAACAGACTTAAATTCAACATCTTCATACTTGCTAAGTTCTACCTCTAGGGCATTAGTTATACTTTTGTGTCCATGTCCTGTAACATATGATGTCAAAATTAATACACGCTTTTTCATACGCTCTCCTCCTATTTTACGAAATCATTTTCTTAAATTCTTCTTCATCTATTACTTTAACGCCTAAATCTATAGCTTTTTGCAATTTACTTCCTGCTTCTTCTCCTGCTAAAACATATGTTGTTTTCTTAGAAACACTGCCGGACGCCTTTCCGCCAAATCCTTCAATAATTTCTTCAGCCTCAGGTCTTGTATATGTCGGCAATGTTCCTGTTAAGACGAACGTCATTCCGGCGAACCTGTTATCTACATTTTCCTTTTTCTCACCTTTAGTATTAACACCAACATCTTTTAATCTCTTTATGGTATCTTTTACCTGTTCATTCTCGAAATATTTTACTATACTTTCGCCCATTTTTAAACCTATTTCATTAATATTTGCAAAGTTTTCGGCTTTTGCTGTCGCAATTTCGTCAATATCGCTAAATTGCTGTGCAATAAGCTTGCCCGCTTTTTTGCCAATATGACGTATACCTAGTCCAAAAATAAGTTTATCTAAACTATTACTCTTGCTCTTTTGGATAGCATTAATTAAGTTCTCAGCGGACTTTTTACCCATTCTATCTAATTTCTCTACGTCGCGAACTTTTAATTCATAAATATCTGCAATATTATGAATCAAACCTGTTTTAAGTAGCAACTCAATATTTGCCGGGCCAAGTCCCTCTATATCCATAGCCTCCCTAGAAGCAAAATGGACAATACTTCTAAATAATCTTGCAGGGCATTCTATTCCTGTACATCTTACAGCTGACTCTCCCTCTACTCTCTCAACATCACTCCCGCAAACAGGGCATTTCTTTGGCATATTAAACATTACTTCATTTCCAGTTCTATCTGCTGTTACTACTTCTACAACTTCCGGTATAATTTCTCCGGCCTTTTGCACTAAAACTGTATCACCAATTCTTATATCTTTCTCTTTTATATAATCTTCATTGTGAAGAGTAGCGCGAGAAACATTTGTACCGGCTAATCTAACAGTTTCTAACTCAGCGGTTGGAGTTAAAACTCCAGTTCTACCTACTTGGATAACAATATCTTTAATTTTAGTCGGCTTTTTCTCGGGAGGATACTTATAAGCGATTGCCCATCTAGGAGTTTTACTAGTGTTTCCAAGCTTTTCTCTGTCTAGAAGGCTATTTACCTTTACAACGGCTCCATCTATGTCAAACGTAAACTCGCCTCTAAGCTCACCGATTTTATCAATCTCTTTTTCTATTTCTTCACCATTTTTTGCGACATTGCAAACAGGAATAACGTTAAACCCCTGAGATTTTAAAAACTCAATAGACTCTTTGTGCGAATTAAACGGCACATCACTTTTTTGCACATTAAATACAAAAATATCCAGTCCTCGCTCACGCACTACATTGGCATCTAATTGCCTTAACGACCCTGCCGCAGCATTCCTAGGATTTGCAAACAATGGCTGACCATTCATTTCCCTTTCTTCATTTAACTTCATAAAAGTTTCATTTGGAATATAAACCTCACCACGCACCTCTATATTTAATTTATCTTTTAATTTGTGTGGTATGCTTTTAATAGTCTTTAAATTTTCAGTAACATCTTCTCCAACAATTCCATTTCCACGAGTAGACCCTCTTACTAACTCCCCATTTACATATTCTAACGAAACAGAAAGTCCATCAATTTTAGTTTCTACCGTATACTCGACATTATCTCCTAATGCCTCTTTCATTCTTTTATCAAAATCATATAACGCAGCTTTGTCAAAAACATCTTGAAGGCTAAGCATTGGTACATCATGATGTACTTCTGAAAATCCTTCCTTAACATTGCCAATAACCTTTTTAGTTGGTGAATCATCTGTAACTAAATCCGGATTCATAAGTTCAAGATTTTTTAATTCTTGCATCATCATATCGTATTCAAAATCTGAAATTTCAGGCTTATCTTCGTTGTAATACTTATTTGCATGATATCTTATTTTTTCACGCAATTCCTCAATGTACTTTTTTGTATTCATCCTTTTCCTCCGTTATCATTATTTTTTCTTAATAAATACAGATTCCAACCCTGTCAATATGTTCAACCAATTCTTTTGTTGAGCAAGTATCATAGTGAACAACATCAAAAAAGTAAGGTAAAGTAGTTTCCTCTTCTAGTTCCTCCTGTATCTTAGCCACAGTGTCTACTGTTATATTCTTACCTTTTATTGCTATATCTATATCCGAACTATTTTTATATGTTCCCTTTGCTCTAGAACCAAATACGTAAGCATTCTCTACTTCATTATATTTTCTTATAACATCTTTAATTTCTCTAACCTCATCATCGCTAAGCCCTAAGCCATTCATGCTATATCTCCTCTTTTAACTTTAGATATAATTTTTTAATCATAAAATAATATTTTCCCTTTATACTTTCACCAACCGATAATGCCACACTCTCTTCATAAGTATGTGACATTAAGTTCCTTTTTTCTAAAGCATCAATCCACAATGCGCCATCATCAACTAAGTTCGCCGAAAATGCAGTCTTAATAGTTTCTCTTGGTGTACTTAATATATATCCCTCATTTTCTAAGTAATCCTTCATAACTTTCCAACCAAGTTCAAAAGTATATTCAAAACATTGAATTAACCCTTGAAGTTCAAATTTATTTAATTCACCTTTTTCTATGAACTCAGTTAATTGGCCGAAAGCTTTTTCCAAATTAGAAAACCTTTGCTTCCAACGTATATCATGCATATTGACCCCTCCATTTTCAAATTACTATAATATCTCTAAAACTTCCTTAGGAACCCATTTGTCAATATTTTTACCGTACTTATGTAATTCCATAACAACAGATGAACTTATATGCGCTGTTTTACCCGCTCTAAAATAAATTGTTTCGACACCCGAAACCTTGCTATTTACGACAGCCAAATTTTCCTCGTACTCATAGTCCGTTCCGTTTCTTAATCCTCTTACTAAGAACTTTGCCCCCTTTTGCATCGCAAAATCAACAGTAAGACCGTCAAACACGTAAACTTCAGCGTTATTAATTCCGTTACTTGCTATTACTCTTTGAATTGCACTTTTCATAGCTTCTTTATCCGTACGTCTCTTTTTCTCACTATTAACCGCAATCGCAACATAAACGGTATCAAAAACCTCAGCCGCTTGTCTTAAAACGTGTAAATGTCCAATCGTAAATGGGTCAAACGAACCCGCATATACAGCCTTCATATAAAGTCCTCCTAAATTATAAATTAATTAAATTTATCAATTCTTCAACTATTTTTTCTTCCGGAACTTTTTTTATTATTTCGCCCTTCTTAAACAGTAATCCACAGCCGTCGCCACAAGCAACTCCAAAATCAGCTTCACTAGCCTCTCCCGGGCCATTCACAGCACATCCCATAACAGCTACTTTTATATTTTTATCTATATTTTCTACTGCTTTTTCAACCCTCTCGGCAATTGGTAGCATATTTACCCTAGTTCTTCCGCAAGTAGGACAAGATATAAACTCAACGCCTTTATTTCTTATGCCCATTCCCTTTAAAATCTGCCAGCCAACCTTTACCTCATCAACCGGATTAGAAGTCAATGACACTCTTAGCGTATCTCCAATTCCTTCATTTAATAAAATTCCTATTCCCATAGAATTCTTAATCGTTCCGCCAAGTAACGTTCCGGCCTCTGTTACTCCTATATGTAAAGGATAATCACATTTTTCAGACAATAATTTATAAGCTTTAATCGTATCGGGCACATTAGAAACCTTAAGTGAAACAACCATATTATTAAAATTCAAATCCTCTAAAAGCTTTACATGTTCATACGCGCTTTCAACAAGCCCATCAACAGTAACCTTTCCGTATTTCTCAATTACACGCTTTGCAAGAGAGCCACCATTAACTCCAACTCTTATCGGAATATCTCTTTCTTTTGCCGTATCAACAACAGCCTTAACTCTATCAATATCCCCAATATTTCCTGGATTAATTCTTATTTTATCAGCTCCACTTTTCATTGCTTCAATAGCTAATCTATAATCAAAATGTATATCAGCAACAATAGGAATAGAAATTTGTTTTTTAATCTCACCTATAGCCTGTGCCGCTTCCATATCTAAAACAGCCACTCTTATTATTTCACAACCTGCATCTGTAAGTTCTTTTATTTGATTTACAGTAGCAGCAACATCTCTTGTATCTGTGTTGCACATAGATTGAACTAAAATAGGCTCGTTTCCTCCTATATATCTATCTCCAATTCTTACTTTCCTAGTCATTTTTCTCATATCACTATCCCCCTAATTTACCACATATATTTTATACATTTTTTTGCAAAACGTCAAACTTTCGGCAATATTTTATTTAGGATATTTAAAATTGTTTTTAATTAGTGCTGTATTGTTAATGTGTCACACAAAATAATAGCAAATATCGCTCCAAGGACTACGTTTTAAAAGGTTCTACCCAAATTACCGACCGTCGCTCAAAGTCGACATCCTTGTCGACTCTCGCTCAAAATTTCATCCGCGAAATTTTGACGTTCTTGCCTCCGGCAAATTTGGAGAACCGAATTAAAACTCCGTAAAGTCGCTTTATTTGCTATTATTTTGTGTGACACATTACTTACATATTTTAAACAACAAAAAACGCTAAACCTTTAAGATTTAGCGTTTTTCTATGGTGTGCCTGAGACGATTCGAACGTCCGGCCAACGGCTTAGAAGGCCGTTGCTCTATCCTGCTGAGCTACAGGCACATATGTAACTCACAACAGAATTATTATACAATGTAATTTTACAAAAATCAAGTACTTTTTTATAAAATTTACAAAACACTTTCGCCGTTTCCTATTTCTTCTACTCCCAGGTACTTCAAAATAGTTGCTGCAATATCTGTAAAACCGTGTCTTATTCCAAAATTCTTATTACCCTTTATAATCTTTCCATAAATCAAAAGAGGTATATACTCCCTTGTATGGTCACATCCAGGAGTAGTTGGGTCACAACCATGGTCAGCCGTAATCATAAGAATATCTTCTTCTTTCATATTAGCCATAATCTCCGGAATTCTTGCGTCAAATTCCTCTAATGCATTAGCATAGCCTATTGGGTCGTTTCTATGACCGTACTTCATATCAAAATCTACCAAGTTGGTGAATATAAGGCCATTATCAACTGTTTTCATATAATCTAGAGTCTTATCTACTCCGTCCATATTTCCTTTTGTATGTACTGCGTCAGTTATACCGACACCACAGAATATATCCTCAATTTTCCCAACAGCTGCAACAGTTAACCCTGCTTCCTTTATTTTATCCAACATACTAACTCCGGTAGGTTTTATTGAGTAATCACGTCTATTTGAAGTTCTTACAAAATCTTCTCTATTCGTTCCTACAAATGGTCTTGCAATAACCCTTGCTACTTCTCGTTCGCCTCTTAATAACCGTCTTGCAACTTCACATATTTTATAAAGTCTTTCTAATCCGAAAGTTTCTTCGTGGGCTAATATTTGGAAATTACTATCAACAGGTGATACATAAACGATAGGCTTTCCTGTTCTTAAATGTTCTTCCCCATATTCTTTCATAATATCAGTTCCAGAACCGGCAACATTTCCAATAACACCGTCTAGTCCTGCCTCTTTTACAAACTCATTGATAAATTCCTCAGGCATTCCATTAGGATTTATTCTAAACGGAGTTTCTGTCACAATACCTGACATTTCCCAATGGCCGACAGTTGTGTCTTTTCCACGAGACTTTTCACTTAACTTTCCGTATATTCCAATAGGTTCATCGATTTTGCCAAGTTCGCTATTACCATCTATATTAGCAATTCCCAACTTTATTAAATTAGGTATTTTAAAATTCTCTTTTGCCTTAGAAACATGAAGCAAAGTGTTTGTTCCTACATCTCCAAAGTCCTTTGCATCAGGTAATTCACCAGTTCCAACACTATCCATAACAACTAAAATAACTCTTTTCATCATATTACCTCCGTTCCATTGTACTTAAAAAGGCATACATTACTGTATGCCTCTATTTTTAATTTTCTACGCTCTTGGATGATGCTTTTGATAAACTTCTTTTAACTTATTATTAGCAAGTTGTGCATAAATTTGAGTTGAAGAAATATCTGAGTGCCCAAGCATTTCTTGAATAGCTCTTAAATCTGCGCCATTTTCTACTAAATGTGTCGCAAAAGAATGTCTTAATGTGTGTGGAGTTATATCCATAGAAATCTTAGCTTGGTTTTTATATTGTTTAATAATCTTCCAGAAACCTTGTCTTGTAAGTCTTCCGCCATTTGTGTTAACAAACAAAGCAGTCTCTTTATCAGTATGAATCATAGCATTTCTAGCTTCCTTTAAGTAAGCTGAAATAGCGTTACAAGCAGTAGTTCCAACCGGTATAACACGTTCTTTGTGTGCATTTTTGCACTTAATAAATCCCATTTCCAAATTAATGTCATCAAGATTTAAGTTAATAAGTTCAGAAACTCTTATTCCTGTGGCATATAAAACTTCTAGCATTGCCTTGTCTCTATATCCCTTTAAATCAACACATTTTGGTTGCTCAAGTAGTAAATTAACTTCACTTACAGATAATATTTTAGGCAATTTTTTCTCCATCTTAGGAGATTCTAACCCTTCTGTTGGGTCCTCTTCAACTTCCTTAGTTCTAACCATATATTGGTAGAAAGAACGGATTGAAGCTAGATTTCTTGAAATTGTAGAAGTAGCCTTACCTTCTTTTTGTAGATACATCAAATAAGTTATAATACTAGTCTTGTTAGCATTTTTAAAATTTAAATTATTACTATCTATATATGACATATATTGGTCAATATCTCTTCTATATGACTGTAATGTATTATCTGATAATTTCTTTTCATTTTCCAAGAATTTAATAAAACTTGTTATATTTTTATCCACAGTATCATCCCTCTCTAAAAACGTTACGGTTTATTCTATCATTTATTAAAAGATTATTCAAGCGATTTATGTAAATTTATCTAAAATTTTTTTAGACCTAATAATCACTTCCGAGTATTACAGTTACGTCAATTTTTGAATTGCTTTCATACTCATCTTTTACTGTACCTTTGCCCAAAAATTTCTTTATTTCTTTAGCATATTCATTGTTAGTTTTATTAATTATAGTAGTTTTTATGCTATCTTTATTACCATTATTCCCAATTTTCGTAACATTATATCCTTCTTCTTTTAATTTTGTTGCAACTGAGTTAGCTAAACCGTTTCTTGTTGTTCCGTTTAATACCTCTACTTTTATTTCTGATTTTTTCTTTTCAGTTGTACCACTCGCTGAAACTGTTGTTGCCTGATTGTCCTCAGGAATCGTATTATCTTCTTCTATTATGTCATCATTTATAAACATCTCATCAACAAGTTCCTTTGTTTTTTCACTATCATGCACAAAATATGAAACAATTCCTATATACTTGCCTTCGCCTGGTAAAGTCTCCATTCTAAGCTTAGAAGTATCGAAATTCTTAACATCATCAAGATAACCTAAAATATCCGAAAAAGTAATATCCGTCTTTACAGATTCAAGTCCTAGCTTTATTAAATCTCCGATTTTAAGCAATGTAGAAGGCTTTAAAACTTCGCCAACTGCTGCCTTGATAAACTTTTGCTGTGTTTCAACCCTTTGTACATCTCCTAGAGGATAGCCTGAGCCGTCGTTATTCTTTCTAAAACGTATAAACTGTTCAGCCTTATTTCCGTCCAAAATCTGTTGACCTTTTTTTAATTTTATGTGCAAGTTTTGTTCGTTATCATCATAATCCATATCAAACGGTACGTTCATTGGAATTCCACCAATAGCATCTACCATTTTCCTAACAGCTCCGGTATCTAGTAAAACATAATTATCTACTGAGATTCCTGTTAAATCCTTAACTTTTTCAGCTAAAAACTTTATATCACGTTTTTTAGTAGCGTATGCAGAATTTATCTTTCCATCAATAGTACCTACAACTTTAGTATCTCTCGGAATTGACATAGCATTAACTCTTCCGGTTTTAGGGTTATATTTAGCTATCATAATAAAATCTGTTAGTGGTCCATCCGGATGAAGTCCTGCTATTAAAACAGTTTTTGATGCCTTTTCATCTTGTTGTCCATCATTATTTGTTAAGTCGCCTAATTCTTTACCGGAAATTTTTGAATATAAAATAACAGAACCAAATATAATTCCAACAAATACAAAAAGTATCAGTACAAATTTAATGACCAATTTTATAAATTCTTTCAAAACAATAACCCCCAATATTAGTTACATCTTTTTTTAGCCGCATTTAATGCATCTATACTTTGCTTATGAATATTTTTCCCAACTTGCTTTACATTTTCCATACAATATTCAAGTGCCATAACCAAAGCTTTATCTAAGTCGATAAACGCCATTTCGCGTATTTTATCCAGCCCTTCTAAATCTCTACCTTCTTCTATTAAATCTGAAATGTATATAATTTTATCTAAATCCGTCATAGTTTCGTTAGCTAGTGTATGATAAAGTATACTCTCTTTTACTTCATCACTAACATTAAATTTCTTTTTAGCAATATCTGCCCCTACATCAGCATGTAAAATTCCAGGAGATTGCATTTTAATATCATCAATTTCTATGCCATTATTCTTACAATACTCAATAAGTTCTTGGTTCGACATATTCTTTGCACAATCATGAAGCAAACCTGCAATTTTAGCTTCCTTCACATCAACATTATATTTTCTCGCCAATCTTTCAGCCATATTCATAACGCCTAAAGAATGTTTAAATCTCTTTTCCTGCAATCTACCCTTTAAAAAATCTACTATTTCGCTTTCTAGTTTATCATCCAATTCAATTCTTCCTCTCGTGTTAATCTTTTGTTTCTTCATTTGTAAATTCTATATTTCCGGCATAAGCAAATATTTCGTCGGTAACATTAGGCACAAAAGAATTAATCGTATTACCTAATGTCGAAGACGGCAATTCGTTTTTTATCGGTTCTAATGTAGAAATGGGCAACCAATTTATAAGTAACATAAGCAAATATGTAATAACTATACCTTCTGCCATTCCCGCAACAATTCCGCCAATTTTATTAACCTCATTTAATATCGGTAATTTAACAATCTTATTTAATATAGAAAAAATAACCGAGAAAAGTATTTTTAGCAAAATAAATAGAACTATAATCGATAAAACATTTATTACCCTTAGTACTATATTGTGTAACATTTCGTCAGTAAGTAGTGCAACTGCTTTATTAAAAATTTCTGAATGACTATATACCCAGTCAATCATAACAATATCCAACTTAAATTTGCTAACTACAAATTGTGAGAAAAAAGGTGTAAGTAAAATTGAAAAATAGGCAATTGCAATCCATTGTATTAGGCTAAATGCAGTTCCTAAAATTCCTCTATAATAGCCTAAAATCGTAAATATTCCAATTATAATTAATATTGCTATATCTACTTTATTCATTCTTTAACTCCCTTTTTAGATATTATAGCCCTCGTATTACCGGAATAGTCTTTTATTATCTTGCATATATAAAAGCCATTTTCCTCTAAAATATCTTTTACTTGACCGACTTGGTCGTAGCCAAACTCAAATACTAAATAACCATTCTCATTAATAAAATTCTTTGATTCCTTAACTATCTTTCGATAAAAATCAAGTCCATCAATTCCGCCGTCTAACGCTAGTATCGGTTCGTTTTGTACATCACAAGCCAATTTTTTAATTTCTTCTCTAGGAATATACGGTGGATTAGAAACAATTATATCAAACTTATCAGCAGGAAATCTCTCGAATAAATTCGAGCAAATAAATTTAACTTCAACATCATTTCGCACAGCATTTTCGCTAGCCACTTTCAATGCCTCTTTGCTTACATCAGATGCATAAACCAAAACATCTTTTAGCATCTTTTTTAGAGTTATAGCAATGCAACCCGAACCAGTACATAAATCTAATATGCTACTCGCTTTAGTTTCTTTGGCAAGTTCTATAACCCTTTCTACCCAAACTTCGGTATCAGCTCTTGGCACAAGAACGTTTTTATTAACTATAAAGTCTAGTCCCATAAAGCCACAATTTCCGATTATGTACTGAAATGGCTCTCCCCCAATACGTCGTTCCACATATTGTTCAAGAATCACTGTATCCTGCTTAGTAATCTCATCATTTATATGTATCATAATCCATTCATTAGGCTTACCTAATATATGTGCAAGAAAAGCTCTAGCTTCATATTTATTATTTTCAACATTGGCTTTTTCTAATTCTTTTATTGCACAATTCAAAGCATCAATTATCTTCATCTAATGCACCTTTCAATGCTGTAATAGCAATAAATATTTGAAGGTCGTCAGGCTCTCTAGTTGTAAAACATTGGAACCACATTCCAGGCATAGCCAAAGCTCTGCCAAGCTTTCCTTTAAGCATTCCAAAGAAACTAATGACCTCATATGAAATTCCAGCAACTAAAGGAAGTAAAACTATTCTTTCAAGTATTGCAAAAATCAAGTTATCAGATTTAAAAAATGCAAAAACAACAATACTTATAATCATCACTATAAATATGAAACTAGTTCCACACCTAGGATGATATCTTGAATATTTTTTTACGTTTTCAACAGTTAACTCTTCGCCAGCTTCAAAACAATTAATAGTTTTATGCTCTGCACCATGATACTCAAAAACCCTTTGTACATCTTTCATTAAAGAAATCAAAAGTAAATATATGAAAAACAGTGCAATTCGCATTCCGCCTTCTATAACATTAAACCATATTCTGTCGTTCACATCAACATTATTAAAAAATAAACTAGCGACAAAAGTAGGAAGTATAAAGAATAATGCAATGCTGAATATTATTGCAAGTGAAAGTGATATGAACACAACCCATCCTTGCTGTCTATCTAGTTTAGCACGTTTTTCAACTGATATTTCCTCTTCTTTTGAAACTACGAACTTATCTTCAACACTTTTTTCTTCCATATCAAAGTAGTCTGCAGAAAAGATTAACGTTTTCATTCCTAAAACTAAAGACTCAAAAAAAGCAACTATACCTCTTAATATAAAAAGATTTAATATTTTTACTTTATCTTTAATCGAATGTACTTCGCCCTTATCTAAAACTACATTTCCATTATATTTCTTAATGGCTACTGCATATTTCTTAGGGCCACGCATCATAACACCCTCTATAACTGCTTGTCCACCTACTTTAGGTTTCTTTCCCATAATTATCATCCACTCCTTTAGTAATTATTTTTCTGCAATTACTATCATTTTACCTTTGTTAATATAATCTGTTTCAATTTTTATTACCTTCATTCCTGCTTTATCGAGCAATTCCTTAATTGAACTTTGAGTAAATACATTTTGAACTCCAACTTTCGCCCATAAAGGTCTGTCCGCTAAAGTAGAATATGCATTCTCAGCATCAAAAACATTAAATATAGCTATTCCATTATGTTCTAATTTATTTACTATATTTTTAATTTTGCTTTTTAAATCATATGAATTTGTAATGTAATCATCTATTACTACTATATTAAATGTTCCATGAACTTTAGAGCTATACTTAGTTATATTATACCCCTTATTCTTACCTACCTCTTCTAAATATTTATTATCAGAAAATGTAATGACATCTTTTTTATTAGATACTTTATCTAGTTGTTCAAAAAGTTTGTATGCAATCTCTATTTTCTGGTCATCATAATTAAACTCGTCAGTATCAAAGAACTTGCTTTTTTCCTTAATTTCATTTTTTAGGAAAATATGCTTACATTCCTCACACTTCATATAGCCGGTAATAAGCGGGAAATCATAATCAAGCTTATTATCATCTATATTGCAAAACGTTAAAAATTGTCTTCCTTCTTTACCGCATATAGGGCATAACTTATTATATGTTTCCTTCTTCTTTGAAAAAACATAGTTGTAATTTCTATGTTCTCTAGGTAGCAATTTATTAGCTAATAATAAATTCTCACAAAATGCTTTTTCATAGCAATAAAAACTCAAGTCCGGTTTGTTAAAATGATTATAAATTTCACCTAATTCAAAGTAACATTTATCTACACAATAATTAAATTTCAATGCTATTTTATAATATTTTTCAGCATATGCAAATGCTTTCTTTGACTTAGCAATATTCGCAAACTCAAATAATTCTTTAATTTGAGTCCTAACACCTCTAATCGGATTATCTTTTATCTCTTCACAGAATTTATCTATATTTAAGAAAAAGATATTGTCAGAATTAATATCACATATTTTATCTAGTTTTTCAAGCTTTTTCATTCCGGTATAAGCATCAAACAAGCTAAAATAATATTTTAACTTTTCATCGTCAGCTTCTAATAATTCACATATAAGAATAGTCTCTATATTAAGATATCCACCCTCAATAGCCTTATCAAGAATTCCCTCAATTTCTTCAAATCTGCCTTCTCTAAAATATATACTTGTCAAAATAAAATAGGTATATGCCAAGATATCATCATCTTCAAGCTCCTCACATCCAGCCCAGTCAATGCATTGTTTTGCCATATCGTATGAGTAATTATTAAAGTAATAATCTATAACATCTAGCCATATTTTATTGTTTTCGGTTTTAAAAGAAGTAATATACTTTCTCAAAGCAACTTCATTTCCTAAAAATGCAAGTTCTTTAAAAATATCAAATACCAAAGGATATTCGTTTTCTGCTAAACTTATAGCTTCTCCATCATTAAAATATGCATTAATGATTTTAGAAAAAACGGGAGCAATATTCCCAGAAAGCTCGGCATATTTTTCCTTCCTATTTCCGATAATTACCGCTGAAGCCACAAAAATAAGTGCTCTAATATCTTTGCTTTCATTAAAAACATTCATGTATAAATCTATAATTTCATCGTACTTTTCTGTAATCAGCCTTGAAGTAAAGAACGATGAATCAACTTCATTGAACTTTTTATTATATTTAACAAAATAATATAAAAACGTATCATGAAATCCAGTAAGTCTTAAACTTTCCTGTAAAAATTTCAAAACATCTTTATCCTCGGTATTGTATATTGAATTTATAAACAATACAACATCTTCACTCTTTTGATCACCAACAATATGCAATATTCCAAGTAATGCTCTTAAATTAGAATATTCAAACTTAATCGCATTAGCAAAGTATCCAAGTGCCTTTGACTTATCACCTGTTAGTAATTCATATTCCCCTAGTACAGTAAAAGCATCACCGGCTTTGGAATAAAAAGAATTTGCATTATCCGGATGTTTCTTTTCAAAATCAGAAGATAGTTTTACAGCATCTTGCAATGCAAGTATTGCCCTTTTTCTGTTTATTCCGTAAAACATATTATACTCATAATATTTAAAAATCGGATTCTCCGGAAATATTTTTTGAGCATTTTTAAGTAATTCTAATCTTTCTTCAAAAGAATACTTATTAGGTAATTTATTAACCAATTTTATCATATTATCATCTAAAATTGGCCCTATGTTATACTGAGAAATTTTTTCTCTATAATCCGGAATACTTTTAATTAATTTATAAAAATAGTCCGCCATTTCAACATTTATATTAAGGTTTTCTCTTAATCCGTAAAAATAATCTATCGGTGCTGATTTACCCGCCGCAAAAGTTTTATCAAGTAACATTTTGTTACGCTTAGCTTTATTAGCCAGTACTTTTCTCATATATCCGGAATGATTAACTACAATTAAGTCACTATATAGTGAAGGTAACGGTTCATTTTTTACTTTGTCAAAAAGTACTTCATGAATCGGTCTTTCAAATCTTATATTTTTATCATGTTTAAATACTCGTAGTGTGCTACCAACTTCCAATATTTCCGTTTCATCAGCAAAATTAACCAATTTACAAGCAACTGCAGAATATCCCTCTTTTATGGTCGTGTTTATAGCCTGTTTTATATTCGCAGCAGTATTTCCATCAAACCATTCGTCAGCATCTAAAAAAATAACCCAGTCTCCGCTACAATTATCTAGTGCGAAATTTTTAGCTTCCGAAAAATCATTAACCCACTCATAATTTAAAACTTTCGCACCGGCTTTTTTAGCAACTTCTACTGTGTCATCTATTGAACCTGTATCTATAATAACAATTTCATCCACATATTCCTTATAGCTATTAATAGATTTTGCTATATTTTTAGCCTCATTCCTTGCAATTGTGCACGCAGATAACTTTATCTCCATTTATTTTCCCCTTTTCATCAGTAGCTTACAAAATACATAATTATAATACTTTTTAAATAGCTAAAAATCAAGTATCACCGTTATATTGCCTTTACTAGTTATTTTTCTCAAACCTCCACGCATCTTCGCACATCTCTTCAACATTTAATTCAGTCTTCCAATTAAGTTCATTGTATGCCTTAGTTGCATCTGCATAAAATGCAGGTAAATCTCCAGCACGGCGTCCTACAATTTCGTATGGTATTTTTAAGTTATTTACCTTTTCAAAAGTATCAATAAGTTCTAATACAGAAATTCCTTTTCCTCTGCCTAAATTATAAATATTAATTCCGGACTTTATCTTCTCTATTGCACATAAATGCCCCTTTGCTAGGTCAACAACATGAATATAATCTCTAATACAACTGCCATCAGGAGTATCATAATCATTACCAAAAACATTTAGTTTAGGTAAAATTCCTTTTGCAACTTTTGTAATATATGGCATCAAATTATTGGGAATTCCATTTGGAGATTCACCTATAAGTCCGCTCTTGTGAGCACCAATAGGATTAAAATATCTAAGAAGTGATACAGAAAAACTAGGATTTACTTTAGCAACGTCCATCAAGATTTTCTCACAAACGGCCTTCGTTTCGCCATAAGGGCTAGTAGCCGGAAGTAATTCCATAGTTTCAATAAATGGCGGTTTATTATTTCCATAAACCGTAGCAGAAGAAGAAAATACAAATTTGTTAACATTAAATTCTAAACACAACTTGCTTAAATTAATAGTACTCATAATGTTATTATAATAATAACTAAGTGGCTTTTCTACTGACTCTCCTACTGCCTTAAGTCCTGCAAAATGAATTACGCCATCAAATTTATAAGTTTCAAATAACTTTTTAGTCGCTTCATATTCAGTAACATCTATTTCAAAAAAATCCACCCTTTTACCGGTGATTTTTTCAATCTTAGGAATAACATCCCTACTACTGTTAACTAAATTATCCGCAATAACTACCGAATGTCCGGCATCAAGTAGTTCCACACAAGTATGTGAACCAATATATCCGGCACCACCTGTAACTAAAATCGTCATATTTTCTCTCCTTTAATTTATTATTTCCTTCATATCACTCGGCAAATTCGCCACAATTTCTAATTTTTCTTTAGTAATTGGATGAACAAAGCAAGTTTTATAAGAATGCAAAGCTTGTCTATCAATTAAGTCAGTTTCTCTATCCGAATATAAACCATCTCCTAATATAGGATGTCCAATCGCTTTTAAATGTACTCTTATTTGATGAGTTCTGCCTGTTTCCAATTTTAACCGAATTACAGTCATATCTTTCATTCGCTTTATTACTTCAAAATGTGTAACTGCCCTATCTCCATCGTCAGCCACCATTCTTGTCATTATGCTGCCAGGTTCTCTTTTTATCGGCAAATCTATCGTGCCAAAATCATCTTTAATAATTCCGTAAACAATAGCTATGTATTCCTTTGTAAAAAGTCCTGACTGCATTTGCTTAGTTAAAATATCTTGGGTATATTCATTCTTTGACAACACAATAACCCCTGATGTTTCTCTGTCTAATCTATTTACAAAATGTAGTTTTATATGTTCGTCTTTACTCTCAAAATAATGCTTAACAAAATTAGCAAGTGTTCCACTTTGATGTAAGCATGTAGGATGAACCACCATATTACCCGACTTATTAAGCACAAGTAAACTATCATCTTCATACAAAACGTCAATAATGCCCTCTTCGGATTTTATATTTTCTGCATCCCCTTCAGACGCAACATTTACAACTATTTCATCTCCGGCTCTAGTAGTTCCGTTAACCCAAGCAACTTTTCCGTTGCAAAAAATTTGCTTGTTTAGTTTTAACTTCCTAAGTAAGCGAGATGAAATATCAAATTCTTTAATTATAACATCTTTTATTGTACTATCTTCTTTCACAGTACATTTTAGCAAAGTCTCCTTCAAAATCAGTTGCTCCTTCTAATAAATCTACAAGCACATATGGTCTCTTGCAAGCTGTGTAACAATTCTTCCACGAGGTGTTCTGCTAATAAAACCTAGTTGAAGTAAATATGGCTCATAAACATCCTCTATTGTATCAGCATCTTCGCCAATGGATGCAGCTAAAGTATCCAGTCCAACAGGCCCACCCGCAAAATTCTTTATCATTGCATTTAGCATAACTCTATCTATATTATCTAGTCCTAATTCATCAATCTCAAGCTTTTCTAAAGCATTTCTAGCAATATCTAGGGTTATCTTTCCGTCTCCCTTTACTTGGGCATAATCTCTAACCCTCTTAAGTAACCTATTTGCAATTCTCGGAGTTCCTCTAGAACGCGAAGAAATCTCAAGTAATGCTTCGTCCTCAATTTCTGTCTTAAGTATCTGGGCTGAACGCTTAACAATCTTTGATAAATCTTCCGGAGAATATAATTCTAATCTTTGTATAACTCCGAACCTATCTCTAAGCGGGGATGTAAGCATTCCTGCCTTAGTAGTAGCTCCAATTAAAGTAAATTTAGGCAAGTCAAGTCTTATAGAACGTGCTGAAGGGCCTTTTCCTATAATTATATCTAAAGCAAAATCTTCTAAAGCCGGATATAAAACCTCTTCAACGCTTCTATTCATTCTATGAATTTCGTCTATAAATAAAACATCGCCTTCACTTAAATTAGTAAGTATAGCTGCTAAATCTCCGGCACGTTCTATAGCAGGTCCTGATGTAATTCTTATATTAACTCCTATTTCATTTGCTATAATATTTGCTAATGTAGTTTTTCCAAGTCCCGGAGGACCATATAATAAAATATGGTCAAGAGACTCATTTCTAAGTTTTGCAGCCTCTATAAATACAAGAAGATTTTCTTTTACTTTACTTTGCCCCGTATAGTCTTTTAGCCATTTAGGGCGCAAAGAATTTTCTTCTGTATCTTCCTCCTTCATTCCCGGACAAACAATTCTTTCATCTTCATTCATTCCAAAATACTCCTTATGTTATAAAAATCTAGTCACCAAAACTAATTCCCATAGTTCTTGCAACGTTAATCAATTCATGATTTACAGGTACAGTCTTTAATTGACCAACAGCTTCTTCTAATGAAACATACGAAATTTTTCCATCAACTAAAGCAACCATCTTTCCGAAAATTCCTTGCATAGCAAGTTCCATAGCTTTAACGCCATATCTTGTAGATAAAATTCTATCGTATGGAGAAGTTTGTCCTCCTCTTTGAATATGACCAAGAACTGTTGCACGTGTTTCAATTCCTAATCTTTCCTCAATATCATCAGCCAATTTATTAGCAATTCCACCAAGTCTTATTGCATCAGGGCTGTATTTTAATACTTTTCTTACAACAACTTCTCCGTCTTTAGGTTTAGCACCTTCAGACACAGCAACAATTGTATAATGCTTTCCATTATCTGTTCTTTCTTTAATAGCCTCACAAACCTTATCTAAATCATAAGGAATCTCAGGAATTAAAATAACAGACGCTGCACCTGCAATTCCGGACTCTAATGTAAGCCATCCTGCATATCTTCCCATTATTTCAACAACAGCAACTCTGTTATGAGATTCCGATGTAGTCTTTAACTTGTCAATAGCCTCTGTCACCGTATTTATAGCTGTATTAAATCCGAAAGTAACATCAGTAGCATTTAAATCATTATCAATAGTCTTTGGAACTCCAATTACAGGGAAACCAAGTCTAGAAAAGTCTCTTCCCGAAGTAAGAGTGCCGTCCCCACCAATAACAAATAGGCAATCTACACCATGATTTTTTAATATTTCTATACAATGACCGGACATATCTACCGGTTTAGAATCTCTAGTCTTTAAGAATTGGAATGGGTTATCCTTATTAGAACTTCCTAAAATCGTACCACCCTTGTCTATAATTCCTCTAACAGTTTGAGCCGTAAGTGGCATCCATCTATTCTCAACTAGTCCTCTATAACCTTCCTTAAAACCAATTACTTCTAAGCCATATTTTTCAGTAGCCGATTTAGTAATAGCTCTAATTACAGCATTTAATCCAGGACAATCTCCACCAGCAGTTAAAATAGCAACTTTTTTCATTTGTAATTCCCCCTCAATATATTTTAAATAATTAATTCTAATGTCTTAATATCAATTATAATATCGCATTTTTTCTTAATTTTATCAATACCATTTTC
>CAKSUD010000019.1 GCA_934500865.1 uncultured Clostridia bacterium
TACATAGCGAAAGGAAACAAAATGGAAATTAAAAAGATAATTGTAGATGAAAGTGGAAAAAGAATAGATAAATACATTTCAGAAAAACTGGATTTGACTAGAAGCAGAGTTCAAAAGCTAATTGATGATGGAATGGTAACAATAAACGGAAATGTTGCAAAAAGCTCGGCTAAAGTTAACGAAGGCGAAGTTTTATCTGTTGAAATTCCGGAGTTAAAGCAGCTTGAAATTGTGCCGGAGGAAATTCCACTTAACATTTTATATGACGATGATGATGTTATAGTTATAGATAAACCAAAAGGAATGGTCGTACATCCTGCTAATGGTAATTATACAGGCACTTTAGTTAATGCGATTATGTCGAAATTTGGAGATAATTTATCCGGAATAAATGGTGTTATAAGACCGGGGATTGTGCATAGAATAGATAAAGATACATCCGGAGTATTGGTAATTGCGAAAAACGATAAAGCACATTTAAAACTTGCAGAACAATTAAAAGAACATAGTATGACGAGGGTTTATGTTGCAGTTGTTCGTGGAAAACTTAAAGAAAAGGTTGGAACAATTGATGCTCCAATTGGTAGAAATCCTAAAGATAGAAAGAAAATGGGAGTTGTCGCAAATGGAAAAAGAGCGGTTACTCATTATAAGGTGATTAAAGAATTGGATGATTGTTCGGTTATAGAAGTTCGACTAGAAACGGGCAGAACACATCAAATCAGAGTACATATGTCATATATTGGTCATCCGCTTTTGGGTGATAGTGTATATAGCAACGGCAAAAATAAATATGGATTTGTAGGACAAGCACTACACGCAAAAATACTGGGATTTATACATCCCAGTACCGGTGAATATATGGAGTTTTCTTCTAATCTTCCGGAAGAATTTGAGAAATTACTTGCCAAATAGCTTCTAGATTGTTTTTCTTTGTTGAAGAGATAGGAATTATATCTATTTCTTCCGGAGCATTAAGTTCATCTTGGATAACTTTACAATAATCATTAACTTTTGTTATTGGGACTTTGTCAGCCTTCGTTGGAACTATAACAAAGTTTAAATCTGAGTTTATTAAGTATTCGTACATAAGTACATCGTCTTTTGAAGGTTTATGACGTATGTCTACAAGCATCATTACAAGTGCAATGTTTTTTCTTGATTTTAAATATGAGTCGATTACTTTACTGATTTTTTCAGATTTTTCTTTTCCCATAACCGAGAAAGAATATCCTGGCAAATCTACAAAGTAAAGTTTTTCATCTATGTTAAAAAAGTTTATTTGTTGGGTTTTTCCTGGAGTAGAACCTACATACGCTAAATTTTTTCGATTTAAGAGTGCATTTAAAATTGAAGATTTTCCTACATTTGAGCGTCCAACAAATACAACTTCCGGTAAATCATCTTTTGGAAATTGGTTTGAATTTACAGCAGATAATATAAATTTTGAATTATGAATATTTAGTTTCATTTTTTACACCTTCCTTATTACTAATTCTAACACGAAAGGAGAAAATATGGAAGAAATTTTTATGAAGGAAGCCATAAAAGAGGCAAAAAAAGCATATAAAAAGAAAGAAGTGCCGATTGGGGCTGTAATAGTTTACAGGAATAAAATAATTTCACGCGGATATAATTTAAGAGAAAAGAAAAAAAACGCATTACTTCACGCAGAAATAATTGCAATAAATAAAGCTTGTAGAAAGTTAAAGTCGTGGAGGCTTTCTGAGTGTGACTTATATGTCACAGTTGAACCTTGCCCAATGTGTGCTGGGGCAATTATTCAATCAAGAATAAAAAATATTTTTTTTGGTGCATCTGATATTAAAGCGGGATGTGCCGGTTCAAAGGCTAATCTGTTTGAGGAAGGATTATTTAACCACAATGTAAATGTTGCCGGAGGCATCTTAGAAAGCGAATGTGCGGACTTGTTAAAGGATTTTTTTCATCAATTAAGAAAAGTTGACAAGTGAGGAATTTTATAATAAAATCTATGCTGTTAGGAGAGTGGAAAATGAATAAGCGTTCTAAGAAAAAAAGACTAAAAAGAATAATAAAAGCTACTTCTTTTGCAATTGCTATGACTGCATTTTCTGCTGCTATTTATGCGACACAATTGAAAGAAGTAAATATAAATTATTTAGGCAATAACATATCTTTTAAAACACTTGCTAGTACGGTGTCAGGTGCATTAAAGGAACAAAACATAGAGTTAAAAGATGGCGAAAATGTTTCTGCTTCATTAGACAGCAGACTATTTAGAAGTAATATGATAACCATCGATAAACCTGTTATTGTTGCACTAGCTGAACCTGTGGTAGAAGATAAGCCTGTGGTTGATGAGGTAGTAGAAGAGGCTAAAGTAGAGGAAACAGTAAAAGTAGAAGAACCTAAAAAAGAAGAAGTAAAGCCTAAGGCTACTACTAAAGCGGCGGATACTTCTAATGCAACATCTCGTGGTAATACTAGAATGACTTGGGGCCCTGATATAAATGAGATTGAAGAAGGAGTTTTAGAAACATCTGATGGAAAAATAATTGAATACACAGATGTAATTCAACTTGAAGCTACTGCTTATTGTGCTTGTTATGATTGTTGTGGAAAATATCCGGGTAACAAATGGTACGGAATAACAGCAACAGGAACTCGGGCTAAAGTAGGAACAATTGCGGTAGATCCTAGAATTATACCATTGGGTACTGAAGTCTATATCGAAGGACTTGGTGGTGCTAAGAATTACGGATTTGCTACTGCTGAAGATACAGGTGGAGCGATTAAAGGAAAAATAATTGATTTATATTTTAATACTCATAAAGAAACTGTAAATTGGGGTAGACAACAAGTTAATGTATATATATTAAAAGAACAGTAAAAACTCGGCAAATGCCGAGTTTTTTTAATATAAATTATTATTTTCTATATAATCTATAACTTCCTTAGGTAAGGAATAATTTAATTTGTTTCCGTTTTTAACTTCCTCGCGAATGTATGAAGAACTTAAATTGCTGTAGATTTTATTGTCAGCAAAAATAATGTTGCTTTTATACTTTTGTATTTCTGGTAAACTGTCTAAGATTTCGTAAAAGTTATCGTCTCCGCGCCTATAAACTAAAAAAGAATAGTTTGAAAGAAGATAATCAAGATTTGCCCAAGTATCTAATGTTTTAAGTGAATCTGTACCAATTATAAAGTACAATTTTGCGGTACTATAAACCTTAGAAAGCTTGTCTAAAGTCTGAAAAGCTTTTAATTGTTCAGTTTCATCTATTTCTATTCTTGATACTTCAAATTTTTTATTGTTATCACAAACACCTTTTAACATATTAAATCTATGTTCAGCAGAAATTAAACCATCTTTTTTGTATTTATCTCCAACAGGTACGAAAATTATTTTGCTAAAATCTTTATCGTTATTTAGTATTTCTTGTGCTACTGAAAAATGAAAATTATGAGGGGGATTAAAAGCACCGCCAAAAACTCCTATTTTCTCCATATTTTTTCCTCACTTTGCTAAAAAAATTACAACAAATGTATTTTAACGTAAAATAGTAAAAAAAGCTAGTTGAAAAATTAAAATAATTATGTAAGAATATATATGTTGGAGGGATAAAAATGAAAAAACGTACGATTATAGTAAGTTGCTTGGTTGTAATTTTAATTATGGCGGTGTTTACTTATGTACATACTTTCAAAAAGACAGTTTCAGCCGAAGGAGTAAACAACAATATTGAAGTGGCTTCTAAAAACGAAGTAGAAGAAGTCAAAAAAGAAGAAGTGGTTTATAACGAACCTTTAGTTAAATACGAAGGTCCTGTTCATCATGTATTTTTTCATAGCCTAATAGCATATACGAATTTGGCTTTTGATGGAGATAGCAGAGCAAATGGGTATAACTATTGGATGACTACTGCCTCTGAGTTTGAAAAAATGCTCCCTGAACTTTTAGAACGCGGATATATTCTATATGACATAGAAGAACTAATGGAAAAAGACCCGGAAGATCCTACTAAAATAAAGAAAAAAGATATTTATTTGCCTGAGGGTAAGAAACCCCTTGTAATATCAATAGATGATGTTAACTATTATGAGTATATGAAACCTGACGGATTTGCTGAAAAGTTAGTGTTAGATTCTGACGGAAGAGTTGCTAATGAAATAAAAAATGAAAATGGCGAATATATTATATCTAGAAAAGCAGATGTAATGCCTATTTTAGATGACTTTGTAAGAGAACATCCTGAATTCTCGTATAAAGGTGCAAAAGGTGTTATTGCGGTTACTGGTTACCAAGGTGCATTAGGTTATAGAATTACCGATTTACAAGGTGAAGAGCTTCAAGTTGCTATAAAAGAAGCAACTAAAGTTGCTGATAAATTAAAAGAAGATGGTTGGAGATTTGCTTGTCATAGCTATACTCATAATCAATACTTTAAGAAATATACTGTAACTATGGATCAATTAAAATATGATACAGAACGTTGGAAAAAATATATTGCACCGGTTGTGGGCGATACAAACATCTATATTTCGCCGTTCGGTATAAGATTTAAAACGAACGATGAACGATACAGATATCTGGTTGACCAAGGTTTTAATATATTCTGCCCGGTGCAAAAACAGCCTGAACTTAGTCTACATGATGGGGATAATTTGATTATGACTAGATTTAATTTGGACGGATATTCAATGTTTAAGAGAAGCGAATATATAAATGATAATTATTTTAATGTAGAAAATGTTATAGACAAGTCAAGACCTGATCTTAAGTAAAATTAATCGGATAGTATTTTGACAACTCCACAGCCTATTCGTTTGCCGGAATTACCTGCGGGTTCTGTTCGGTAATCGTCTGGGCTTTGATGTATTATTACTGCTTTGTTGATTATGTCAAAGACTGAAAACCTGTTAGTGTAAAAGCACATCCTAGAATAGCCGTTATTCGAGAATATAACAGGAAAATCTCCGGCATGATTGCCATGAGGCGAATTGTCCGGATTGTAGTGTTCGCCTGCTGACATATAAGGCGACTTAGGGTCATCAATTTCACAACTACCGGTTACATGTAAATGGAAGCCGTGTGGACCTACTTGTGGTGTTGTGTCGGTTGCTTTTTGATATTCAGGAAGTCCAGTAACCTCAACACACACCTCAACTCCACCCGGAATATCCCTAAATATAACCTTGCCTTTTAGATTTGGTGCATAATCGCTACCTAAAATTTGGGCGTATGCCATCATAATATTATTACCTCCTATTTTGGGTTTTAATTAATAATATGAAATCTATGTTAAAAAAGTGTGAAAATACTTTATTATTTTTTGTCTATATGGTAAAATGTGAAAGAAGAAAATTGAGGTGAAATCAATTTGAATAACAAAAGAAATACACGAGGATACGATCCTTTTATGCCTATAAAATTATCTAATATGGAGAAAAACAGGCTGACTGAAAACATTAGTGTAAATAAATCTACTTTTGTTGATGGTCCGCTTAATTTTGCTATGTCATCTGATACCTTTAAGCTTGACCTTCCGTCGGTAAAAAAAGGATTTGTTATATTACTTACCAAGAAATCAATCGGAATTGAGAATGAGCTGGGAATTAAACTTATGAATGATTTTGTTGTTTCAATGTCGGATGCAGTAATGTTACCTCAATACGTTATTATAATGAATGAAGCGGTTTGCTTACTTAATGATTCTTTGATTAAAGAGTGTATTTCAAAAATGCAAAAATACGGAGTTAAAGTTTTAGTGTCCGATGAATCAGCTAGATGTTTTAGCGATTTTCAAGGAATTAGAGGTATAAAACAAGTTACTTCAGCAGATATTGCAGAAAAAATAATATATTCTGAACATTTAGTAAATATGTAAGGACCGGTTACATATTTATTTTAGAAGTGCTTGTAACATAAAAGAGGAGGAAAAGAATAATGGAAAAAGAAGAAAAGAAGGAAAAAGAAAAGACAATTTTGGCAGAGGTCCTAGATTGGACTTATTGTATTGCTTTAGCTGTTGTTATAACATTGCTTATTAAAAACCTTGTATTTAGTACGACTATTGTAAGAAAAGAATCAATGGTACCTACATTACAAGATGGAAACATATTGGTGGTAAATAGACTTGCACAAGTAACCAAACAACCTTTAGAAAGAGGAGACATTGTAGTTATAGAAGCACCTTTGGGAGTTAAGAGTGGTACAAATTTTGCATACTATAAAGATGATAGCTTTATGGAAAAGGTAGGAAAGCTATTTAAGAAAACATTATATATTAAAAGAGTAATAGGTTTGCCTGGAGAACATTTAGTAATAGATGGCGATGACATCTATATAAATGGCGAAAAACTTGTTGAGAATTACACAAATCCGGATAGAGAAAAATATCCGCCAGATTATGACCAGGATATAGAAATACCTGAAGGATATGTGTTCTGTGTAGGAGATAACAGGGACAGAAGTATGGACTCAAGGTCGTTTGGACTAATCCCAATAGAAAAAGTGGAAGGAAAAGCTAATTTTAGATTATACCCATTTGACAAATTTGGAAATATAGAATAAAATATTGCAAGATGCGACATTTAGTGATAAAATCTTAGAAGCAAATTTAATTTTGTTGGAGGTACTATAATGAAAAAGGTCGAAGTAGATAAATTAATTGGTAAAGCTTTAATTATAACCGGAATAGTTTTATGTATTATGTTTGGAATGTGGTTAATCCAACAAGGATACTTTAGTTATACAACTGTATTGGCTATGCCAACAGTAATGATTGTACTAAGTAGTTTATCAGCAATAGGAGCAGTAGCACTTATTGTTTTGGGAACTGCTAAAAACACGAAATTTTATAAAGGTGCAAGTTGCCTTGCAGCTCTTGCAATTTTATTTATGCTTGTAAAGATTAATTATGAAATAAAAGCATTACAATTTGCGATTGGTGGAGTAATGGTTAAGTTTTTCCCACTTGCATTGTTAGTGTTATTCTTAGTAGCATTAGTTTATTGGGCAGTTACAATTGTTAAAATTGTTAGAAACTAATAGAGAGGCTGTTATATATTATGATAAAAAGTATGACTGGTTTTGGGCGTGGTGAATTGTCTTGTTCCGGAAGAGAGTATGTTGTTGAAATTAAGACAGTTAATCATAGATATCTTGATATAAGTGTAAGATTGCCTAGACAATATGCTTTCTTTGAGGATTTTGCAAGAAAAGCTGTTGCTAAAGCTATATCTAGAGGAAAAGTAGATATAAATATCCAAGTTAATTCCTTCGGAGATAAGGAAAAAAGTGTTTCTTTTGATGAAGAATTATTGAGTGTTTACTTAGATGAGGCTATTTCTTTAGAAGAAAGACTTAATATAAAAAACGATTTGACTTTTTGCCGTGCATTGCAATTACCTGAAGTGGTTAAGGTATCTAATAGTCAAAACGAAGAAGAACTACTTCGTGAGTTCGAAACAGTTTTAAATAGTGCTCTTGATAACCTAAAAGTTATGCGTCAAGAAGAGGGCAATCATTTAGCTATGGATATTGCTAAAAAGTGTGATGGACTAAATAACATATTTAAAAATGTTGAGGATAGAAGTAAGGATGTTGTTGCAGAATATAGAGAGAAATTAAGTGAAAGAATAAAAGAAGTACTTCAAGATAAAAGTATTGTTGATGAATCTCGTTTGGCTATGGAGGTAGCTATTTTTGCTGATAAATCTAGCATAGATGAAGAAATAGTTAGATTTAAGAGTCATGTAAAACAATTACTAAAGACTCTTGAACTCGAAGAACCGATAGGTAAGAAATTAGATTTTATTGTTCAGGAGATGAATAGAGAAGTCAATACAATTGGTTCTAAAGCTAATAATTTAGACATTACTAATTCAGTAATAGAGTTAAAGAACGAAATTGAGAAAATAAGAGAACAGATACAAAATATAGAGTAATGGGGGAGAAGTGCTTTGAAACTTATTAATATTGGGTTTGGAAATATTGTTTCGGCGAGTCGTGTAATTGCGATTGTTAGCCCTGAATCAGCTCCAATAAAGAGAATTATCCAAGAGGCAAGAGATTCTAGTATCTTAATTGACGCAACATACGGAAGAAAAACTAGAGCAGTTATTATTGCTGACAGCGGACACGTAATTTTGTCTGCAGTTCAACCCGAAACTGTTGCAAACAGATTAAGTGATAAGGATGAGGGTCTTGATATCGAGGAAGATATAAGTGAAGAATAAATTCAATTATGAAAGGATATGGTAAAAATGTTAACAGAACCACCTATTAATAAACTATTAGAAAAGACAGATAGTAGGTATACTTTGGTAATCGAAACTGCAAAACGTGCAAGACAAATTGCACAAGGTGACGAACCATTAGTTGAATGTTCATCAAAGAATCCGGTAACTATTGCTGCAAATGAAATTGCACAAGATAAAGTTACTTATACTAAAGCTAAAGAAGATAATGAAGACTAAAATTATTAAGATTTAGGGGTGCAGACATGAGTACAAAAATAGCAATATCCGGTGATTTAGGTAGTGGAAAGAGTACAATAGGCAAAATTTTTGAAGAAAGACTAGGTTTTAAATTTCATTCGGGCGGTTCAATTTTTAGATTACTTGCTAGTAAATATAATATGACACCTGCCGAATTTAGTAAGTATTCCGAAATACATCCTGAGATAGATGAGGAAATAGACGGAGAACTTGTAAAGATTTCTGCTGTCGATGAGGATATGGCTATTGATTCAAGAATGGCTTGGCATTTTGTTGATGGTTCATTTAAGCTTCATCTTTTAGTTGATACAGAAGTAGCTGCTAAGAGAATAATGGACGAGAATAGAGGAAGCGAAAAGTATAAAACATTAGAGGAAGCAGTAGAAAAGATTAAGGCTAGAAAGTCTAGTGAAAATAAACGTTATACAGAAAAGTATAATGTAAATCCGGACGACCTTAATAACTACGACTTGGTTGTTGATACTACTTATGCAACTCCTGAGGATATAAGTGACTTAATAGAGAAGTATTTGACTGAATGGAAGAATGGAAAAACATTTGAAAGAATATGGACTAAGAAAACTGGAGTTTGGGCTCCTATAAAATAAGGAGAAATAAATTGATAGCTGAAATTGTTATTAATTCTACGGCTCGTGAGCTAGGAAAGATTTTTGACTATAAAATATCAGATGAAATGGTTGGCACTGTTACATTGGGACAAATGGTAACAGTGCCTTTTGGTATTGGAAATAAATTAGTTGATGGTTTTGTTGTGGGATTAAAGGAAAAAAGCGATTTTAAAGGATTAAAGAGTATAAAAAGCATAAAAAATGACGGATATGCAGTTAAGGAAGATGAGATGAAACTTGCAAGATGGATTTCAAGAACATACTATTGTCCTCTTGGCTGTACACTTAATTTATTTTTTACGGATAAGACAAAATCACGTAGTAAAAAAGAAAATAAAATAGAGATTGTAGATGACTTTATTGCAAATGACGAGCAACAGTTTGCCATAGATAGAATTACTAAAAGTATAGAGGAGAGAAAGTTTAACGAGATTTTATTAAACGGAGTTACAGGTTCCGGCAAGACAGAGGTTTATATTCAGTCTATCCGTAAATTTGTTGATGCCGGATTTGGAGCGATTGTTTTAGTACCTGAAATTTCGCTTACACCACAGACCGTAAAACGATTTGTAGAACGACTCGGAGATAAAGTGGCGGTTTTTCATAGTCGTCTAAATGATGGTCAAAAGTATGATGAGTGGCTAAAAGTTAAGGAGGGACAAGCTAAGGTTGTTGTTGGGGCAAGGTCGGCATTGTTTATGCCGGTTAATAATTTAGGAATTGTGGTGATTGACGAAGAACACGATAGCAGTTATAAATCCGGACAAACTCCTTATTATCATGCGAGAGAGGTGGCAGAGGAACTCTGCAAAATTAAAAATGCGACTTTGGTTTTAGGAAGTGCAACACCGGACATATCTACATATTATAAGGCTAAAAATGGCGAGATTGAACTTGTAGAACTTACTAAAAGGACTAATAGTAAGCCTTTGCCCGAGGTACAAATTATAGATATGCGAGAAGAACTGGTTGCCGGAAATAAGACTATTTTTAGTAGAAAGTTATATGATGAGATTAAAGAAAATTTAGCTAAAAAAGAGCAGACAATTCTATTCTTAAATCGCCGTGGTTACTCGACTTTTGTGAGTTGTAGAAAATGCGGATTTGTTGCAAAGTGTAGAAACTGCAATATTGCTCTTACTTACCATATGGAAAGTAATAAACTTGTTTGCCATTATTGTGGGACTAAATATAATAATCCGGAGGTATGTCCGGTATGCCATGAAAAATATATAAAGTATTTTGGAATTGGTACGCAAAAAATAGAAAATGCAGTTAATAAGATTTTCCCGGAAGCAACTGTTATAAGAATGGACTTAGATACGACATCTAAAAAAGATTCGCATCAAGCGATTCTAGATAAGTTTAAAAACGAAAATATTGATATTTTAATAGGTACTCAGATGATAGCAAAAGGGCATGATTTCCCTAATGTTACATTGGTAGGCGTTATGGCTGCGGATACTTCACTAAATGGCAATGATTTTAGATGTGGTGAAAGGACTTTTGATTTGCTTACCCAAGTATCAGGCCGTGCAGGAAGAGGAGAAAAAAACGGACGCGTAATTGTTCAAACCTATGAGTGTGATAATTACAGCATTGTTTCTGCTAAAGAACAAGACTATAAAAAGTTTTATGACCAAGAAATAATTTTGCGAGAACAGTTAAACTATCCGCCATTTTGTGATATTACTTTAATTAATGTTACCGGAGAAGATGAGAGAAAAGTTTTAGAAGATAGTAGAATAATTCGAGAAGTGTTTGAAAATGTCTTAAAGGGAAAAAAAGGAGTCTCTGTATTAAAAGAAGTTCCGTCTCCGATTTCAAAAATAAAGAATAAATATAGGTTTAGAATTATTATAAAAAACTTAAAAGGTGTAGAGATAAACGAAGAAGTAAATTCAGTTTTAAGTGGTGAAGAGCTAGATAAAGTCAAATCGGAATTTACAGTAGATTTTAATCCTGTTTCATTTAATTAGGGAAAATTTTATTAATATTATAAAATTATTTGCTAATTGTTAAAAAATTTGTTACAATGTAGTGTAGATTATGTACATTTATTTAATAGAGGTGGAAAACATTGGCATTAAGAGAAATTAGAATACTTGGCGATGAAATTTTAAGAAAGAAATCTAGAGAAGTAACCAAAATAGATGATAAAATCTTAGAATTAATAAAAGATATGAAAGATACTATGATTGAGTATGACGGTGTGGGTATCGCCGCTCCTCAGGTCGGAGTATTAAAGAGAATAGTAGTTGTCTTAAATGGTAAGAAGATGGTTACACTTATAAATCCTGTTATAAGTGAACGTGAAGGCGAAGAAATTGACGTTGAGGGTTGCCTTAGCGTAAAGAAGAGAACAGTTTCTGTAAAAAGACCTGCTAAAATAAAAGTAGATGCGTTAGACGAAAACGGAAATGAGATTAGTTTTATTGCCGAGCATTATTATGCAAGGGAAATTTGCCACGAAGTAGACCATTTAGATGGTATATTAATTGTGGATAGAGAGGAATGCGAATAAGTATGAGAAATATATTTGATTATACTGTTGATGAGTTAACTGAAATTTATATAAAAGAGTTTAACCAAAAGAAATATAGAGCAGTTCAAACATATAAATGGCTTTATCAAGAAAATGTGGACGATTTCTTTAAGATGAGTGATTTGCCGCTTGACCTTAGGAAATCGCTTAATGAGAATTTTAATATAATTACATTGGAGAAGGAGCAAGTAAAACTTTCAAATGACGGAACAACAAAGTTTCTATTTAAGTTAGCTGATGGAGCTGCTGTTGAAACTGTTCTTATGAAATATAATTTTGGTAATAGTGTATGTGTTTCTTCACAAGTTGGTTGCAGAATGAAATGTGACTTTTGCGCTTCATCAAAATTATCGTTTGAAAGAAATTTAACTAGTGGCGAGATTGTTCAACAAATAATAATGGCTAGTCGTCATATTGGTGAAAAAATATCTAACATAGTGTTTATGGGAATTGGTGAGCCATTTGATAATTACGATAATGTTATGAGGGCTATAAAGATATTAAATGACCCTCATGGACTAAATATAGGTGCAAGACATATCACGGTTTCTACTTCCGGTTTAGTTCCGCAAATTATGAAATTCGCTGATAGTAGTATTCAGGCAAACTTATCTATTTCATTACATGCTACAAGTGACGAAATGAGAGATAAATTAATGCCTGTAAATAAAGCCTATAATATGAAAACTTTACTAGAAGCTTGTAGAAAATACATTGAAAAGACACATAGAAGAATTACTTTTGAATATGCAATTATGTACGGTGTAAATGATACAATAAAAGATGCTTGTAAGTTAGCTGATTTGCTTGAAGGAATGTTGTGTCATGTTAACTTGATTCCTGTTAATGCAGTAGAGGGAGCAGGGTATAGAAGAGCTCCACAAAATGTAATGATGGGATTTAGAGACGCGTTAAATAACAGGGGTATTACTGCGACTGTAAGACGTGAACTTGGAAGTGACGTTGATGCAGCTTGTGGTCAACTTAGACGTCAATATTTTGAGTAAAAAAATGAATTGCTGAAAGGAGGTGCGATATGATTTTCGGAGCAAGTAGTGATGTTGGAAATGTAAGGAAAGAAAATGAAGATAGTTTTTACATACCGGCATTAAATGACAATTTAAATTTGTTTTTGATAGCTGATGGAATTGGTGGTCAAGGACATGGAAAATTGGCTTCTATGATGACGGTAGACGAAATACTAAAATATGTTACGAAAAATAACGATAATGTATGCGAAAAGGAAAGTTTATTAAAAGTTGCTGTAAGTTATGCAAATGAAAATGTAAAAAGGTTTTCAGAAGAAAATTCTCAATTTTCAGGCATGGGAACTACTTTAGTAGCTGTGCTAATCGCTAACGACGAAGCGTATATAGCTAACGCAGGAGATAGTAGATGCTATGTGATAAGAAAAGGAATTATATCGCAACTTACAATTGATAATAGCTATGTTCAGTACTTATTACAAAAAGGTGCAATTACGCAGGAAGAGGCACAATGTCATCCACAGAGGAACTTGATAACCAAAGCAATTGGTATGCAAGATGACATTGATGTTGACATTGATTGTGTAAAACTTTATCCGGGAGACATTTTACTACTTTGTACAGATGGTCTTACTACGATGTTATCGGATGAGGACATATTACATATAATACTAAAGAAAAATGGTGATATGCAAAGTGTTGCCGAAGAGTTAGTCATAAGGGCTAAGGATAATGGTGGTACTGACAATATTACCGCGATTTTAGTGGAGGTGTAGAACTTTTATGGATAATATGGTAGGAAGGGTTCTAGGTAATAGATATGAATTAGTCGAAAAAATCGGTGGCGGAGGAATGGCAGTAGTATATAAAGCAAGATGTAGACTCCTTAACAGATTTGTAGCTGTAAAAATTTTGAGAACTGATTCAGATATGACTGATGATTTTATAAAACGTTTTAAAGTAGAAGCACAAGCGGCAGGAAGCTTATCCCATCCTAATATCGTTTCAATATATGATGTTGGAAATGAAGGAGATATAAATTATATAGTTATGGAGTACGTTGAAGGCTATACATTAAAAGAAGTAATTGCGCAAAGTGGGAAACTTACATGGAGAGCAACAGTAAAAATTGCTTCTCAAATATGTGCGGGACTTGAACATGCTCATAAAAATCATATTATACATAGAGATATTAAATCTCAAAATATTTTGGTTAATGAAGAATTAGTTGCCAAAGTTACAGATTTTGGAATTGCAAGGGCATCATCTAATTCTACAATAACAATGACAGGAAATACAATCGGTTCGGTTCATTATTTTTCTCCTGAACAAGCAAAAGGCCAGCACACTGATGAAAAATCAGACATTTATTCTTTAGGAATTGTTATGTATGAAATGATAACAGGACACGTTCCATTTGATGCTGAGACACCTGTGTCTGTTGCATTAAAACAAATTCAAGAGATACCAATACCACCTATTCAATTTGATAAAGATATGCCGATTGCAGTAAATGATATAATTATGAAAGCACTTCAAAAAGAACCAAGGCTTAGATATCAGTCTGCTACCGAAATGCTAAAGGATTTACAAAGCGTATTTGAAGACCCGCAAAATACTGTTATTGCAGATAAGAATATCGGAGCTACAACGGTTATGCCTAGTGTTACAGAAAATATGATAAATGAACGAGTTACAAAGTCAGTAGGTACGGAGAGTGAGAATATGGGTAAAAGAAGAAAGAGGAAGGAAATATCCACAGGCAAGTCATTATTTGCATTTTTCATTGCATTGATTTTTGTTGCTATTATTTCCGGAGTAGTTTTCTCTAATGTATGGAAGTCCATAATGGGTACAGAAAAAGCGGTGGTTGAAATGCCTCAATTAATAGGAAAGACCGCTAAAGAAGCCGAATTATTATTAAAAGAAAAGAAAATTAATTATACACCGATTGAACAAGCTAACGATACTCAGCCAAAAGGAAGAGTTTATTCTCAAACACCACAAGGTGGAATGAGTGTAAAAGAGGGATACACGGCAAAGATTTATATAAGCACAGGAAAGTTAGAAGTTACTCTTGAAGATTTAACTAATAGAAGTTTAGAAGATGCAAAAACAACGTTAGATAATGAAGAGATTTCATATGTAGTTATAGAAGAACCTAGTGATACTGTTCCGGTTGGATACGTTACAAGAACAAATCCGTTAGGAAGAAGAGCAATTTCTCCAAGTACAAGGGTTGATGTATATGTAAGTCGTGGCCCTGATACTAAGACTTTCGTTATGCCTGATTTAGTTGGAAAAACTTTAACTAAGGCAAAGGAACTAGCTGAGCAATATGACTTTAAGTTGACTACTACATTTGAAGAATCTACTAAAGCAGCTAATACAGTATTAAAGCAAAGCGTAGATAAAGGAAGTACGGTTGATGTTGGAACTACTGTTGCTTTGGTTGTAAGTAAAGCTAATACAGCACCAGTCCAAAACAAACAGACAATATATCTGAACTTGTCTAATAAGGGAGTAAATGGTTCTGAATTCTTAGTGGAAATTAAAATTTCAGGTGGAGGATATACCGGTAAAAAGACTTTATATAGCAAGAAGCATACAAGTGCAGATGGAGAGATAAGTGTAGACATTTATGGTAAGGGCGAAGCAATGCTAGAAGTATATATTGATGGAACATTAGATTCTTCACAAATGCTTAATTTGTAATAAAAAAGGTGGCTTAGCCACCTTTTTATATAAATAATTTTTTAGTTGAATGTTTAATATGGGGGAGTAGTATGACTGGAAAAATAGTAAAAGCAATAAGTGGTTTTTATTATATAGAGTTTGAATATAAAATTTATGAGTGTAGGGCAAAAGGAATTTTAAAGAAAAACAACATAAGTCCAATGGTCGGAGATAATGCGGAATTTGAAGAAATAGGTGAAAATGTTGGTAATTTGATTAGAGTTGTTGACAGAAAAAATGCATTAATTCGTCCGCCTATTGCTAATATTGATAAAGTTATTATTGTGGCTGCTGTAAAAAATCCGGAACCATCATTATTATTCATTGACAAACAGCTTGTTTTCTTGGAAAAAATGAAAATCCCTGCGACAATATGTCTTAATAAAGTAGACATAGGCGAGGCAGAGAAGATAAAGGAAATATATGAAAAAATAGGATACGATGTAATTCTAACGAGTGTAAAAGAGAAGAAAGGTATTGAAGAATTAAGGGAAAATATAAATGGAAAAGCAGTTGCGTTCGTTGGGAATTCCGGTGTTGGAAAGTCTAGTCTTACAAATCAGCTTATGAATGAAGTTATAATGCAAGAAGGAAATTTGAGCAAGATAGAAAGAGGAAAACAAACAACTAGACATTCTGAGCTTCTAAAGGTTGATGATAACACATATATTATTGATACACCTGGTTTTTCAAGTTTTGAACTTGATGAAATAGAAGCTAGTGAAGTTGCACCGCTTTTTATAGAGTTTAATAAATATTTTTCTAAGTGTAGGTATAGAGACTGCAGACATGTACTAGAAGATGAATGTGGAGTTAGAATTGCTGTAGAAAGTGGTGAAATTTCAAGAGAAAGATTTGAAGATTTTAAAATTATATATGATGAGGTTCAAAAGAGGAGGAAATAAATGTATAAAAAAGTTAAATGGCCTGGGGGAGCATTACTTGCACCTGTACCCGCTGTGCTTGTTACTTGTGGAAATGAGAAGAGATCAAACGTTTTTACTGTTGCTTGGACAGGAATTTTAAATACAATACCTGCAAAGACATATATTGCTGTAAGAAAAGAGAGATTTTCATATAATTTAATAAAGAACAGTGGAGAGTTTGCTATAAATTTAACTACTAAAGATTTAGTGAAAGCTACCGATTTTTGTGGAGTTAGGTCAGGAAAAGATATAAATAAGTTTAAAGTTATGAATTTAACAAAACAGAAGGCGAATGAAATAAGTTGTCCGATAATTGGAGAGAGTCCTGTATCTATTGAATGTAAGGTTACGGATATAGTTAAGCTTGGGTCTCATGATATGTTTATGGCGGATATTGTGGCTGTTGATGTTGCGGAGGACTTAATAGATAGTAAAGGAAGACTTGAGTTGGAAAAGGCCGGATTAATTGCATATTGTCACGGCGAATATTTTGCGTTAGGAGATAAACTTGGCAAATTCGGATATACAGTAAAGAAAAGATAGATAACTGCTTACTTTGTAGGCAGTTATTTTTGTATAAATACTTGAAAAGTATAAATTAATTATGTATAATTGATTAGCGAATAAAAATAGTTCAAATCCAAAAATAAATATTTTAGGAGGATTATCCGTATGGCATCAAAAATTCTGACACTTCTTGTAGTAACGATTGCAATGTTATTGGTGGTGGATTTTCTAGTAGTCGTGACACTAGTCGTGATACTATATTTAGGAAGGAAAAAATACCTATTAGGGACAATGTTGCTATTAACAGCTGTAAGTTGCACATTTTCTATGTTTTTCTTGTACTCCGTGTATCCTATTATACTGAACATAGCAGTGTTCATAGGATTGGCTCTTTTGGCTGGAGTAACTATGTTTTTTGCACAAAAGGAATTGGAAGGAAATACTTATACTTATAAAGCGCTATCGATTGGTACTGTAGTGGAATTGATAATGGCATTTCTTATTTTGGAGACGAATATGATAATGAGATTAGTTAGCATGTAGCAGGAGGAGTATCTGTATGGCATCAAAAATTCTGGCATTCCTTATGGTGATGATTGTAATGTTGCCGGTCATGTATTTTGTCTTAGGCGGAATAAAATATTTAAAAAGGGCAAGATACTTGTTGGGGGGAATGATTCTATTAGCAGCTGCAAATTGTATATTTTCTATGTTTTTCTTGTACTTTGCATATTCTATTGTATGGAGTATTACAGTAAGTATAGAATTAGCTGCTTTTATTGCGATAACTGTATTTTTAGCACAAAAAGCATGTGGCAAAAAGAATTATATAGCTCTTCTTACATCTATCTTAACTGGAATTGTAATGTCAAGTCTTATGATATTAACGAGTATGGTAATGAGATTAGTTAGCATGTAAAATTAGGCCAACCTTTAATGAAGGTTGGCTTTTTTCTGTGTTCAAAAAGAAAAAACAAATTTAAATTTATTGACGAAGAAGGTAAAAACATATATAATTTTTATGGAAATTTCGAGAGGAGTGTTTTATTTTGGAGAAACAAATATCGATTGCTATTGACGGACCTGTTGGAGCCGGAAAAAGTACTATTGCGAGAATGGTTGCAAAAAAACTTAATATAATATATGTAGATACAGGTGCGATGTACAGAACGGTTGGGTTATATGTTACAAGAAAAGGTTTAGACACTGCTAACTTTGATGATGTAAGAAGTGTTATTAACGAAATAGAATTAGATGTAAAACTTTCGAACAAAGGGCAATTGATATTTCTAAATGGTGAAAATGTTACTGATTTAATTAGAACTCCTGAGATTTCTATGGCGGCTTCTAATGTTTCGGCAGTTCCTGAAGTTAGAGAAAGACTTGTTAATATTCAAAGGGACTTGGCTAAGTCTAAAAGTGTAGTTATGGACGGAAGAGACATAGGAACTGTTGTATTACCGAATGCAAGTGCAAAGATTTATCTAGTTGCAGATTTAGATGTAAGAGCTAATAGACGCTATAAAGAACTTCTTAATAAAGGACAGAATGTTACTTTTGAGGAAGTAAAAGAAGATATAATTAAAAGAGATAAAAATGATATGAGCCGTGCCACATCTCCGCTTAAGAAGGCTGATGATGCGGTTGAACTTGATACTACTAACCTTAATTTAGAGCAAGTCGTAGAGAAATTAATTGAGATTGTTAAAAATTAAAGGGTGGAAGGATAAAATATGTTTAGAAAAATTATTGTTGCCATAGTAAAAGCATTTATGAAATGTTGGTTTAAAATAGATTTGGTTAATTACGAAAGATTTGAAAAAATCAAAACAGGTTGCATTGTAGCCCCAAATCACATTTCAGCTTGGGAAACTGTTATTATGCCGGTTTTATCTAAGAAAATAATGTATATGATGGCTAAAGAAGAATTATTTAAGAATAAATTTGTTGGTTGGTTTTTAAGACAAATGAAGGCTTTTCCTATTGCACGTAAGAAAAATGATTTGGGAGCTATTAAAACATGTGTTAAGTTATTAAAAGAGGGCAAGGCAATTTGTATGTTCCCGGAAGGGACTAGAAGTAAAGACGGAACTATGAATTTTAAAACAGGTGTTTCTATGATAGCACATTCGGCGAAAGTGCCTGTAATTCCAGTTGGAATTGTCGCAGAGAATAATTTCAAATTTAGGTCAGTTGTACATATTGTCTATGGTGAACCTATTTACTTTACAGATTACTACGATAAGAAGATTAACAAACAAGATTTAGCGGAAATGACAGATAAAATTAGAAACGGAGTTATTAAAGCTATGAACTCTGTTAAAAAGTAAAAAATGTTTATATAATTTAGTATTGAGCTTTTATAGCTCTTTCTTTTTTGAGGAGGGAGTTCTATGGAAATAATCGTTGGGAAAACGGCAGGTTTTTGCTATGGTGTAAAACGTGCTATTGATTTTTCAAAAGAAACATTGAGCAATAATAAAAATGTATATAGCATTGGAAGTATAGTACATAATAAAGTTGTTAACAAGGATTTAGAAGATAGAGGACTTATTTTTAAAAAAGATTTAGATGAAGTCCCTAATGGAAGTAGTGTAATAATAAGAGCGCACGGAATTACAAGTGATGAGCTTAATAAATGCAAAAGCAAGAATTTAAATATTATAGACACAACTTGTCCAAACGTTAAAAAGATACACGAAATTGTGAATAAGTATTCTAAAGATGGATACAAAATTATAATTATTGGGGATAATGGACATCCGGAGGTAGTAGGAATAAGTGGCTGGACTAATGGAAATTATATTGTTATAAAAAACATAGATGAACTTAAAAACATGGATTTATCTAAAGTTTGTGTAGTTTCACAAACAACTATGAATTTTGACACGAGCAAGGAAATAATAGATTATATAAAAAGTCATTCTGAAAACGCTGTTACATTTGATACGGTATGCCGTGCAAGTGAGAATAGGCAAAATGAGTTAAAGAGTTTGGCGAAAGATGCGGATTACACAATTATTATTGGAGATAAGGCAAGCGCAAATTCAAACAGATTGTATGAAATTGCAAAAGAATTTTGTAAAAATTCACAATTTATTGAAAATGTTGACGAATTACACTTGAATTTTTTGGAACAATCGTGTAAAATATTAGTTATGGCTGGGGCATCCACGCCTCAGGAACTTATAAATGCAGTTGTAGAAAAATTACAACAAAATTATGTCTATGAAGGGATGGATAATCGTGGGTAAAGAAGCAATGGATTTTGAACAAATGTTAGAGGAATCATTAAAGGAGATTCGTTCTGGAAGTATCATAAAAGGAGTTATCGCTAATGTTTCAAATGGAAATATTATTATAGATTTGGGATTAAAGTACGACGGTATAATGCCATATTCTGAATATTCAGATGAAGCAGATGCAAACCCTGAAAAAGAGTTGAAAGTCGGAGACGAAATCGAAGCTTATGTTGTTAGAGTAAACGATATGGAAGGAACAGTATTACTTTCAAGAAGAAAAATTGAAGGTATGAGAATGTGGGAAAACATTGATAAATGGGTTGAAGAAAAGAAACCTGTTACAGTAAAAGTAACTAAGGAAGTAGGAGCTGGATTACTTGCTAATAAAAACGGAATTCAAGTATTTATTCCAGCATCACAACTTGCTGAAAGAAATGTTGACTTAAAAGAATATGTTGGAAGAAATATTACAGTTAGATTCTTAGAAGTTAATAAGGATAGAAGAAAAGTTATAGCTTCTGAAAGAGTTATCGCTAGAGAAGAAAGAAGTGCAAGACAAGCTGAAGCTTGGGCTAAGATAAAAGTTGGAGCAGAACTTCAAGGAACAGTTAAGCAAATTGAAAAATTCGGTGCTTTCATCGATTTAGGTGGAGTAGATGGATTAGTTCATGTTTCTGAATTATCTTGGGGAAGAATTAAATCTCCAGCTGATGTTTTATCTGTTGGACAAGTTGTAAATGTTTATGTTTTATCTGTTGACGAAGAAAAGAAGAAGATTTCATTAGGATATAGAAGAGCAGAAGATAATCCTTGGAACAACATTGAAGCTAAGTACAAAGTAGGAGATGTTGTAGAAGTTAAGATTGAAAGAATAGTACCATTTGGTGCTTTCGCACAAATCGAACTTGGACTAGAAGGATTAATTCACATTTCACAAATTTCTCATAAGAGAATAGGAAATCCTTCTGAAGTTCTTAAAGTTGGTCAATATGTAAATGCTAAGATTATGGAAATTGATACAGAAAAGAAAAAGATTGAACTTAGCATGAAAGAATTAGAAGAACCTGAATTAGATATTAAAGCTAATGAAGAACCTGCTAAAGAAGAAAAAATCGAAGAATAATACAGTTAAATAGAACTGAGCTGATAATTAAAATGCCTAAAATAGTGTTCTTTTCAGAACACTATTTTTAAGGATAATTATATAATTATGTATACAAGATTTGAAAGGAATGGAAAAGATTTATGGTAGAGAGAAAAGATATTAGAAATATCGCTATAATCGCACACGTTGACCACGGAAAAACAACTTTGGTTGATGTTATGTTAAAACAAAGCGGAACATTCAGAGCCAACGAGCAAACTGCCGAGAGAATGATGGATTCTAACGACCTAGAAAAGGAAAGAGGTATTACAATTCTTTCTAAGAATACTGCAATCCATTATAAAGATGTAAAAATCAATATAGTAGACACACCGGGACACGCTGATTTTGGTGGAGAAGTTGAACGTGTATTAAAGATGGTTGATGGAGTTTTACTTTTGGTTGATGCTTTTGAAGGTCCTATGCCTCAAACAAAATTCGTTTTAAGCAAAGCGTTAAAGCTTAACTTAAAACCAATTGTTGTTATCAACAAGATAGATAAACCTAATGCAAGACCTTTAGAAGTTGTAGATAAGGTTTTAGACTTATTTATTGAGCTTGAAGCAACAGATGAGCAATTAGATTTCCCTGTAATATATGTTTCAGGAAAAACAGGTATTGCTAAGACAGATATAGATGAAGAAGCAACAGACTTAAAACCATTATTTGATATTATTTTGGAGAAAGTTCCCGCACCAAAGGGGGAAATTGATGCACCACTTCAAGTATTAGTTTCTAACGTAGACTATGATGATTATGTAGGTAAAATCGCTGTAGGAAGAATTGAAAGAGGAAGAATTAGAAACGGTCAAAATATTATGCTATGCGGTGGGCATAACAACACTAATAAAAATGGTAAAGTTAGCAAGTTATATACATATTCCGGCTTAAAGAAAGTTGAAATAGATGAAGCAAGTATGGGAGATATAGTTGCATTCTCAGGAATTGCTGATGTTAACATTGGTGATACAGTTTGTGATCCTGAATGTGTAGAACCTTTACCATTCGTAAATATTGACGAACCAACACTTTCAATGACAATTGGTGTAAATAACGGACCATTTGCCGGAAAAGAAGGAGAATTCGTAACCTCAAGACATATAAGAGATAGACTATTTAAAGAAGTTCAAACAAACTTGAGCTTAAGAGTAGAAGAAACAGATTCAGCAGATACATTTAAGGTTTCAGGCCGTGGAGAATTACATCTTTCAGTTCTTATTGAAAATATGAGAAGACAAGGATTCGAAATGATAGTATCTCGTCCAAAAGTTATTTACAAGGAAATTGACGGAGTTATGTGCGAGCCGGTAGAACACCTTGTAATAGATGTTCCAGAAGAACATATGGGTATAGTTATGGAAAAACTAGGACTAAGAAAAGCAGAAATGATTAATATGGCTCCTGGTAACCAAGGATATACAAGACTTGAATTTAGAATCCCTTCAAGAGGATTAATCGGATATAGGTCAGAATTCCTAACAGATACAAAGGGAACAGGAATTATGAATCACTTATTCGATGGATATCAACCAACTAAAGGTGAAATTAATTCACGTTTAAGAGGTGTTTTAGTAGCATTTGAATCAGGTGAAGCTGTAACTTACGGACTATATAATGCCGAAGAACGTGGAGAATTATTTATTACTCCTGGAACACAAGTTTATGAGGGAATGATTGTCGGAGTTAATGCTAAGAATGAAGATGTAGTTGTAAACGTATGTAAGAAAAAGCACGTTACAAACATGAGAGCATCAGGTTCAGACGAAGCGTTAAGATTATCTCCACCAAGACAATTAACACTAGAACAAGCATTAGAATTTATTGCTGATGATGAGCTCGTAGAAGTAACACCACAAAATATAAGATTAAGAAAGAAAATTTTAAATAAAGAACAAAGAGCAAAAGCAGAAAGCAAAATGAGAACATAATGTAAAAGACCGTAGAAATACGGTCTTTTTGCTTTTTAAAAAAGGTTTTTATTATCTAAATATCGTAATTTTACATTGAGGTGAGAAAGAGGATGATATTTTTCGATATTGATGGAACGTTACTTGACCATAAGGGAGCAGAATTAGAAGGAATCAAGGCTTTTTATAAAGCTAATGGTTTTGATAAAATATGCAGTTTTGATGAATTCCAAAATGCATGGATACAATACTCAGATAAGAATTTTGAAAAGTTCTTGAAGAAAGAGTGTAGTTTTGAGGAGCAACGTGCAATGAGAATTATTGATGTATATAATGAGTTTGGAAAAGAAATTGAATATGATATCTCTCTGGTTAAGTTCTCGGATTATCTAAAAGCTTATGAAGAGGCTTGGAAATCATATGATGATGTAATAGAATGTTTAGATTCGTTAAAAGGATACAAGCTTGGAATAATTAGTAATGGCGATTATAATCAACAGGTAAGTAAACTAAAGAAAATGAAAATAGATAAATATTTTTGTGATATCGTTACGGCTGGAGAGGTAGGATACGCAAAGCCAGACAGTAAGATTTTCGAAATAGCTTGCGAAAGAAACGGAGTAGCAATAAAAGAGGCTTATTATATTGGAGATAACGTGAAAACAGATATAATTCCGACAAATAAGATTGGAATGAGGGGTATTTTAATAGATAGAAATAAAAAGATTAATAGAGAGGAAAACATAAAGCGAATTTATTCATTAAGAGATGTAAAAAAATGTTTTTTAATTTATTGACATTTTAAGAAAAATTTGGTATCCTTGACTTATACAGGAAAAAGATGGAATTTGTTCAAATAAATGATATGAGTCAAGGAGGAGAATGGAATGGGAAAATATGTGATGTATACTCGTTGCTATGTAGACATAATGAATAAAAAAGGGTATAATAGTATCAATGAAACATATAATACTACCGATATATGTAATGAAAAGGTGATTACTATGAAGAATGGTTTATTAGATGCTTTTTTTTCAAAGTTAGATAACTTTAACAAATTTGCCCCTAAAGAAGTTTTAGAGGCTTTTCGTGTTGAGTTTGTTCCTAAGTTTAAAAATATCTTAGAGAACTATGATGAAGAGAAGATGTTTAATTTACTAGATGATTGGTTTGATACTGTTGACATTTATAGTAACCCTGAAACTATAAGAAAACTGGATAGCATCGATTCAGATATAGAGAAGGGAATTTATTCTGAATGGAATCCACAGCAAAATATAGGCTAATTGAGCATAGGGATGCTAAGAAATTTATAAAAGATAAACCTCAGCAATTCAGGGAGAGAATTTTTAAAGCTTATAATGAAATAATTGAAAATCCATTGGATAACTCTAATGCAATTAAACTAACAGGATTCAAGAATAGATATAGAAAAAGAGTTGGAGATTTTAGAATAATATATGAAGTGCGTAATAATGAATTGATAATTATCATTGTAGATATAGATTCGAGAGGACAGGTTTATAAAAGATTATAGAGATTATTGATGAGAAGGACCATAGAAAAGAAATGGCTCTTTATTTTTTTGCCTTTATATGATAGAATAATGCGGAGGAGAGAAGGTTTTATGAGTTTTGTTCATTTACATGTACATAGTGAATATAGCTTACTTGATGGTGCTATACGGATAAAAGATTTAGTTAGTAAGGCTAAAGAGTTTAATATGCCGGCTGTTGCCCTAACGGACCACGGCGTTATGTATGGCGTTGTTGACTTCTATAAAGAGGCTAAAAAAGAGGGGATTAAACCAATTATAGGTTCTGAAGTTTATGTAGCTTCTAGAAGTAGATTTGATAAAGATGCGAATGCTGGTGATGCCGAACGTGGTCACCTTATTTTGCTATGCAAAAATAATGAAGGTTATAAAAACTTGACCAAACTTGTTTCCTTAGGATTTATAGAGGGATTTTATTACAAACCGCGAATCGACAAAGAAATCCTACGCAAATATTCAAACGGCCTTATAGGACTTTCTGCATGTTTGGCGGGAGAAATTCCAAGGGCGATTATTGAAAATAATTATGATAAAGCTCGTGAACTGGCGATAGAATATAATGAGATATTCGGACAAGGTAATTTCTTTTTAGAAATGCAAAGTAACGGTATTGATGAGCAGGTTTTAGTTAATCAAGGTATTGTAAGACTGGCTCGGGAACTAAATATTCCTCTTGTTGCAACAAATGACGCACATTATTTGACTAAAGATGATTATTACAGTCATGAGGTTTTACTCTGTATTCAAACAGGCAAGAAGATGTCGGATACAGACAGACTAAGCTTTTCAACCAATGAGTTTTATTTAAAATCTGCTGAAGAAATGCAGGATAGATTTAAGAACTTTCCGGAGGCAATTGAAAATACATTAAAAATTGCAGATATGTGCAATGTCGAATTTGAGTTTGGCAAGTTAAAGTTGCCTGAATTTAAGATAGATACAAATATGACGCACGAGGAGTATTTTGAGGATAGATGTAGGAAAGGCGTAGAAAAAAGATATGCCAGAAGGCTTACAAAAGAGATATATGATAGACTGGATTATGAAATTGATGTAATTAAAAGAATGGGATATGTAGACTATTTTTTAATAGTTGAGGATTTTATACGTTATGCAAAAGATAATGGAATTCCGGTAGGACCGGGACGTGGGTCTGCTGCCGGAAGTATTGTTGCTTATGCCTTAGAAATAACCGACATAGAACCGTTAAAATTTAATTTGCTTTTTGAAAGATTTTTAAATCCGGAAAGAGTAAGTATGCCGGATATAGATATAGATTTTTGTTACCAAAGGCGTCCTGAGGTTATAGATTATGTCATAAGAAAATATGGTAAGGATCATGTTTCACAAATTATAACTTTTGGAACATTAGCGGCTAGGGCAGTTATTAGAGATGTTGGAAGAGTTTTGGATATCCCATATGCAAAAACTGATTTGGTGGCTAAGAACATTCCGAATGAGATTGGAATTACTATAAAAAAAGCTCTCAAAATGAATAAAGAACTAGAAGAACTATACGAGAGTGATTTTGAAGTTAAAAATATGGTTGACGTTTCTATGGCACTTGAAGGACTTCCACGCCATGCTTCTACTCATGCTGCCGGTGTTGTTATTACTAAAGATCCGGTTATGGATTACGTTGCACTTTACAAAAATGATGACAGTATAACTACTCAATTTACAATGACTACTTTAGAAGAACTTGGACTTCTAAAAATGGACTTTTTGGGACTTAGAACACTTACTGTTATTAAAGATGCAATAAATTACATAAAAGAAAATACGGGTGTAGAAGTAAAGTTTGATGAAAATATGAGTGATCCGCTCGTATATAAATTGCTGTCTGAAGGGAAAACAGAAGGTGTGTTCCAACTTGAAAGTGCCGGAATGAAGGAATTTATGCGAGAATTAAAGCCTGAATCGTTAGAAGATATTATCGCTGGAATTTCTTTGTACCGTCCGGGTCCTATGGATCAAATACCAAGATATATAAAGAATAAAAATAACCCTGGAAGCGTTACATATATTCATAAGGCACTAGAGCCAATATTGAACGTTACATATGGTTGTATGGTTTACCAAGAACAAGTTATGCAAATTGTTAGGGAATTAGCAGGGTACACACTTGGCCATGCAGATTTGGTAAGACGTGCAATGGCTAAGAAAAAAGCGGATGTTATGGCTAAAGAAAGAGAAGTGTTCGTAAAAGGATGCTTGGAGAGAAATATTGATGAGATTTCGTCTAATAAAATTTTTGATGAAATGACGGACTTCGCAAAATATGCTTTTAATAAATCACACGCTGCCGCGTATGCTGTTGTGGCTTACAGAACAGCATATTTAAAGGCTCATTATCCGGCAGAGTTTATGGCAGCAATGTTAAACAGCTTTATAGGGAGCTTAGATAGAGTCCCTCAGTATATAAGTGAGTGTAGAAAGCTCGGAATCGATATATTGTGCCCTAACATAAATGAGAGCACTACTTTATTTAGTGTAAAAAATAATGCTATAAGATTTGGACTTGCTGCTGTAAAGAATGTTGGTGAGGCAGTAGTTAATGCCATTGTTATGGAGCGAGAGAAGAACGGACAGTTTAAGGATTTTGAGGATTTTTGCAAACGGACAGCCGGTAAAGGTATTAATAAAAAATGTGTAGAGTCATTAATAAAGTGCGGTGCATTTGATAGTATGCATTATAGAGCAGTTCTTCTTGAATCGTACGAAAAAATTATTGACGGAATATCCTCACAAGAAAGAAATAATGTCTCAGGGCAATTTAACTTATTTGATATGGGTGTTGT
>CAKSUD010000020.1 GCA_934500865.1 uncultured Clostridia bacterium
CTAAATCTTTGATTTAGCAACAAACAGTTTCACAGAGTGCAAAAAGTTCATTGATGTTGTTGACCGAAGGTCAACATGGCGTGGACTACTGTCCACTTTTTTTATATAATCATTGTGGGTGAATTAAAATGAAAGAAATAGTAGTTAAAATTGGTGTGGTAGTTTCATTAATTCTTGCATTTATGTTTGGTTGGGTCACACATAATGCTTGGCTTAAGAAAGAAGAAATGTATCGAGAAAATGTGAAGAATTTTTCGGAAGATAAAAATTTTTACTTGCAGAATGGTAAACTTTTTGTTATTAATGCGGATTCAAAATATGTTAGAGTACCAGGTGATTTTACTCAAATGAGTTTAACTGATTATAGAGAGGAAAATCATCAAGCCAACCCAAAATTTGGTGGGATATATTTCTATTATAAATTAGATGGGCATATTTTTCTTGTGAGAACTGAAAACTATAAAGATTGGCAGATTAAAGAACTTACAACAGACGAAATCGGTATTGAAGCCGAAGCCAAAATTAAATATATAAGAATTTATGGTTGGGAAGGGTATATATTTTATATAAATAAAGATGGAACAGGAAAAATATTATATTCTTCAACATCAGGTAATTATTGGACCGAACTTAAGACTGATTTTAATTTAAACGACAAATGTGAGCTTAAATTCTTAAATGAATTTGGAATGACAGACGATGGATTTTTAACAGTTCCTAATGAAAACGGTTGTGACTTATATAGTGTAGATAGTGGCAAGTTTACTAAAGTAGATATAAGTTCAGTTTTCAACAATAAAAATCTTAACTATTATGATATGCCATCGTATTTGGCCGAAAATAGCTTGAACTTAGTTGTTGAAGTTAGTGAAGGTAAGGAAAGTAAAAATACCCAAAGGTTTATTTCAAGAGACAGAGGTTATACTTGGATTACTGAAAGCGAGTACCATAATCAATTATCTAGTGAAAGAACAGAAGAAAAGAATTACGTTATAAGATATAACAATATGGTAAATAATTTGGATACCAAAATATTCTTGACAGATTTTAAAAATTACTCCCCAGTTTCTGATGAAATAAATATATCTGAGGAAAAGGCAAAAGAAATTGCCGAGAATGGATTTGATGAATCTAAAAGTAGAATTGCCGGAGAAGGAATTGATGACACAGAAAATGAATATGTAAAAATTAAAGAGGTTTTTGCAAATAACTATTTTACAAGAAAGTATAACGAAGGCGATGATGTATATACAAGTATTAAGAGAAAGGCTTATGTTATAACGAAAGAAAATAGTATGGGAAATGGCGTAAGTATATATGTTGACACAGATACAGGTCTCATAATTGGCGGTGAGGCTTTTGGAGACTAATTTGTTTGACATAGTAATATAATTTAGATAGAATGAGTAATGGATGGTTAATAAAATATTAGAGGTGATTTATATGAACGAGCTTTTAATTTTTGTACTTGCTACAACATTATTAATTCCCATTATTATGCTTGTGTTTGGTGCAATTTTTAGCAAAAAAGCACCAAAAAGCATAAATCATATTTATGGCTATCGCACTCCACGCTCTATGAAAAATCAAAATACTTGGGAGTTTGCTAATATGTATTGCGGAAGGTTATGGTTAAAAATGGGGATATTCATGCTTTTAATTAGTTTAGTGGTAGTGATTGTTTCATTGAAAATGGGAGAAAATATAATATTATGCTGTACTTCAATTTTAATTGCACTTCAAACAATTATAGTTATATTATCAATTTTTCCTGTTGAAAGAGCATTAAAAGAGAAATTTGATGAAAATGGTGAACCAAGAAGTTAATTTCAGAAATGAGGATGGAAATAGATGTATAAGATAGTAAAAAAAGAATTACTAAATCCAACTGTATGTAAGATGATAATTTCAGCCCCTTTAGTTGCAAAAAAGGCTGAACCCGGTCAATTTATTATACTTAGAACAAATAACGATAGTGAGAGAATTCCTCTCACTATTGCCGATTTCAACAGAACAGAAGGCACTGTGACTATCATTTACCAAATTGTCGGTGGAAGCACAATGGAACTAAACAGAAAAAATGAGGGTGAATATATAGAGGATTTTGTTGGACCTTTAGGGGTTAAAAGTAAACTAGAAAATCTGAAAAAAGTTGCAGTTGTTGGTGGCGGAGTAGGTTGTGCAATTGCATATCCTGTTGCTAAAAAGCTAAATGAAATGGGTGCTGAAGTCCACTCAATAGTTGGATTTAGGAATAAAGATTTAATTATATTAGAAGATGAGTTTAAAAAAGTAAGCGATAAGTTTGTAGTTATGACGGATGACGGAAGCTATGGCGAGATGGGATTGGTAACTAACGCACTTGAAAAAATGATTTTAGACGGTAACAAGTACGATGAGATTTTTGCTATTGGACCTGTTATAATGATGAAATTTGTAACTGAAGTTGCTAAAAAATACAGTGTAAAAATTACTGTAAGTATGAATCCGATTATGATTGACGGCACAGGAATGTGTGGTGGGTGTAGACTTACAGTTGGTGGCGAAACTAAATTTGCTTGTGTTGATGGTCCGGATTTTGACGGAGCATTAGTTGATTTTGACGAAGCAATGAAACGTGGAAGCATGTATAAAGAGTTTGAGGCTCATGCACGTGAAAAAGAATGTAACTTGCTTAAAAAGGAGGTAAACTAATATGCCAAACATGGAGCCTAATAAAACTAAGATGCCTGTTCAAGAAGCAAACATAAGAAATAAAAATTTTGATGAAGTAGCATTAGGATATACATTTGAACAAGCTGTGAATGAAGCTAAGAGATGCTTAAATTGTAAAAACAAGCCATGTCAGTCAGCGTGTCCTGTGGCTATAAATATACCGGCTTTTATAGAAAGAGTAGCAAATGAAGATATAGAAGGCGCGTATGATATTATTTCGCAGTCTAGCTCATTACCAGCGGTTTGTGGGAGAGTATGCCCACAAGAAAACCAATGCGAAGGAAAATGTGTAAGGGGAATTAAAAATGAACCGGTTGGAATAGGAAGATTAGAGAGATTTGTTGCAGATTATCATAGAAAAAACTGTACTAAGAATCCAAAAGTTACTGAAAAAAACGGACATAAAGTAGCAATTATCGGTTCAGGCCCTTCTGGACTTACTGCTGCGGGAGATTTAGCAAAAATGGGATACGATGTAACTATTTTTGAAGCTTTGCATTTAGCCGGTGGAGTTTTGGTATATGGAATACCTGAGTTTAGATTACCTAAAAATATAGTTGAAAGTGAGATAGATAATTTAAGGAAGTTGGGTGTAGATATAGAAACCAATGTCGTGATTGGAAAAACAATTACGATTGATGAACTATTTGAAAGTGGCTACGAGGCAGTTTATATTGGAACAGGAGCAGGATTGCCTAGGTTTATGAATATACCCGGAGAAAGTTTGAAGGGCGTTTATTCTGCAAATGAATTTTTAACTAGGATTAATCTTATGAAATCATATAAAGAAGACTCAAAGACACCCATAAAACGCGGAAAAAATGTAGCCGTTGTTGGGGGCGGTAATGTGGCAATGGATGCTGCAAGATGTGCTAAACGTCTTGGAGCTGAAAATGTGTACATAGTTTATCGTAGAAGTGAGAAAGAACTTCCGGCACGTTTTGAAGAGGTAGAACATGCTAAAGAGGAAGGAATTACTTTTAAGACACTTACTAATCCGATTGAGATTTTAGGTGACGAAAATGGAAATGTAGTCGGTATTATTTGCACTGAAATGGAGCTTGGTGAACCTGATGAGAGCGGAAGAAGAAGCCCTGTTGTAAAGGAAAATTCAGATTTTAAAATTGATGTAGATACTGTGATTATGGCAATAGGAACTAGTCCTAATCCACTTATTAGCAGTACAACAAAGGGACTTGAGATAAATAAAAGAGGGTGCATTGTTACGAAAAGTGAGTATGGGGAAACTAGTCGTGACGGTGTGTTTGCCGGTGGAGATACTGTTACAGGAGCTGCAACGGTTATATTGGCTATGGGAGCAGGAAAAAATGCAGCTAAAGCTATTGATGAATACATAAAAAAGGTGGACTAAAGTCTACCTTTTTTGTATATTTAAATATTCTTTTAATGCGGCTTGAAGGATTTGAGAAAAGTTTACACCTCTTTCTTCAGCAATGGTATTAAGCCATTTGGGTATGGTTAAAGTTTTCTTTACAGATTGGTCTTCAATTTGTGTACGAACTAATGGCATCCAAGTTCTTATTAGAAATACTTTTTCGTTTGGTAGGCAATTAATATGTTCTATTGGTGTTGGAGTAGGAATAGGTTCGTTTTCGTCTTCCATATTATACATCCAAAGGCCAAGCACCTCTTCTGAATTCTTTAATGCTTCTTCTGTGTAATCTGCTTGAGAAAGACATCCAGGCAAATCTGGGAAACTTATTGAAATTCCATCATCTGAGTAATTAAATATAGCAGGATAAGTATATGAAGTTTGCATAGTATTTCTCCTTTCGGTAATTAAAATTTAATGCCAGTCATTTTTGAAATATTTTTTAAGTTATTAATCTTTATATCTTTTACAGGGTGAGTTATAGTTATTTTTCCCTTTAGTTCATTATGTATGAATTGGTAATGGTCACCTCTAGAATTTTTTAAACGCCATCCATTGCGTTCTAATATTTCTATTATTTCTCGTGAAGAGTAACTTTTCATATTTAACCCCTTTACTATTATAGTATAGCACGTGCAGTTAATACGTGTCAATGTGCTATCTAATAATATTTTATAACATAATTAAAGCAAATAATGTCAAAAATTGTAATATGCACAAAATAATCATTTCAATTTGCTGATCCTTGAAAAAGTTGAAACATTTCTCAACTTTTTTTCGTCTAATTTAGGTAAAGGAGAGATGAGTATATGAAAAAGTATGTGATAGGTTTTTGTTTGATGATTACAATTATTTTGGCGACTTTGGGAATTATGTATGGAATAGATATGAATAGGATGAAAAGTAATAAACCTACCGTTTTTAGCAACTGGGGGCATAAATACATAGAGAATGAATTTAATCAGCCGAATATAAACTTTAATGGTGGAGTTGTTATTGGAAATGGATTTGTAAAAAATATTTCGAAATTAGATGACTTTATTGAAAATACAAGCATTTATTCCAACAATAGACATAGTGACTCAGTTACTATTTTTTGCGCAACAATAGAAGGCGACTACATAGTAAAGACATTAAAATATAATGATAATGGTGAATATGAATTAAAAGTAGATACATCTTTTGATAGGTATGGCTCAAAAGAAATTACGACAACAACATATAATGGTAAAACATATGGGATAAAAGAGGTTAAAGAAGACGGAATATGTATTGTTAAAATTGCACCAAGTGAACTTATTGAATTTAGTGAGATACCTGAAGAGGTAATAGTTTGTTCATATAAGTTAGATGATGTAAAAGAAAGCGAAAATAGTTTTATTGGTACTGTTTTAGAAGAAACTACAACATATATGCTTGTAGAGCCAAACGAGGATGAACCGGAAAGAAAAATAGCAGATAAATTTATTATTGAATACGGAACAGAGCATAATGACTACTTTTATGGTGTTGGTAGAAAGGTACTAATAAACTACTCAGGATATGTGTTAGAAACTTATCCGGCAAAAATAAAAACCAATAACATTGGAACTAATGGATATAATGATTTTGAACTAATAGTAAAAAATTCAGACAAGGCAGAAAAAAGAAAGATTTTAAATAATATAGAATTATATAAATATAATAGTAATTATAACTTATATTATTATGGTCTTGATGAAGTAAATGTTAATGTAAATAATGAAACAATGTCATTAGAAGAGGCATTAAAAACCGGAAAGCTAACTATTGATGGAATTATCGCAAAGGCTAATATGGATAATGTGAAGTCGGATATGTATAAAGATGGCGGAAGTATGATTTATTGGTATGATGATTATACAATCATAAAATGCCATTTTTTAGACGGAAATAGAGATGTATATATAGGTTCAAAAGATATGACCATGAATAAAATATAGCGATAGTAACAAGATTCTCGCGACCCAACAACGAGCTATGCTCGTTAATGTTGGGAGCGTATTGAAGATAATAAAAGTTTTTATTGACAAATCAATTAGACAAATGTAAAATTAAATTGTGTTAGACAAATGCAAAATAAGAAGGAGGAATAAATGTGAGAAATAACGCGTATATAAAACCGCCTAAGATGTCTATGAACTTTAGCGAAAATAAAGTTGAAATGAAAAAGAGATTTCAAAATATTTTACAAGACAAGAATAAAAAGATGGGCATTGTTGCATTAAGCATTGCCTTAGTATTAGTAATTTTTTTAGGCGGAATTGTGGCTATAAATTATATCCAAACAAGTAATAATGAAAATATTGAATTTTTAAGTATGTCGGATAGAAAGAAGTATTTCATAGATTTTGCTATGAATTATAGAATTGACTTTATACCTGAATTCGATGAGAATACATATGATGCTGATAAACCGGTAAGTAGTGAAGATTTTTTAATGCTTACATACTATATGAATAGAAATAACTTACCGGAAGATTTAAATATGAGTGCCAATCTTGTAGAGGAAGTTATGAAAAATAATTTTGGAATTGAAAAAGTGGAGCATCACTCCCAACGTAAGGGGTGGACTTACATACCGGAGGAAAACAAATATACGCCTTACCCTGAAGGAACAGCAGAAAATGCTATTTTTGATGTTGTAGGGCTTAATACATATGTTAAAGAGAATAAAAAGATATATGATGTTATGCTAAGAGAATATGGTTTCCCATTTAAAGGTATGGAATCAAAAGATATGTATGATGATTTATATAATTATGCAAAAGATGGTGAAGGTATATATGTGGAGAATGTGAAATTTTTACTTGATAAAAAAGAAAAAGAACTTAAAAATGGGGAAATGAGTCCATATGATGCATTGTATGATTTAGTTATTAATAGTGATACTTCTGGCTTTACAGTTGGCAATACAATTAGAATTAAATATTATATAGATAAAGAAAGCGGTAAACCTAGGTTTATATTTAAAAGAGAAGGAATGTCAGATAAGGTTTTCCCTGAAAGATATGATGAAATAGTTTATGAAAAATATCCCGATGACCAATATAGTACAAAGTTTGCATTAATTAGAAAAGGTAACTATTGGGGAGTTATTAATCTTCAAAATGGGCAGGAAATATTAAATCCTAACATATTAAAACTTGATAACATTTTGCTAAATACATATGAAGAAGTATGGCCTATTATTGAAGTAGAGAAAGACGGACTTTATGGAGCTATAGATTATTATGGAAATATGGTAGTAAAACCCGAGTGGAAGAGATTAGAAATGGATGTATATAACGCACCTAATGAAGTTTTTGTGTATAATGGCGAAAAATGGGGTGGAATGAAGCTTTCATATGATAGATATAATAATGTCTACGATTATGAGGGAATTAAAGTTGGCGAGGTTGACTATAATGTACAGCTACCTAAGGAAATCTCAGATTAAGTCATATTTTAAAATAATTGTTATTGACAAATGCAAAATAAGAGGGAGGAATAAATGTGAGAAATAACGCGTATATAAAACCACCTAAGATATCTATGAACTTTAGCGAAAATAAAGTTGAAATGAAAAAGAGATTTCAAAATATTTTAGATATTTCTAAAAAGAAAAGAGGACTTATCATTGCTACAATTTTAATTATATTTGTTCTCTTTGTTGGTGGAATGGTGGCAATAAAAAAAGGCGTAATTTCTACTATGGTATCAATTGGCGAAACTGAAAAATACTACGATTATTTTTCCGAAAACCAAGCATTTAGAGTTTTATTAGAGCAATATGATATAAATGATTCAAGTATGTCTTATTTTGCAGCATTAAGCTTAGATAAACCTGACTTTGAAAATGGTAATTCTAAGGAAGAATATAATGTTATTACAGAAAAATATTTTGGAAGAAAAATCGAAAATTATAATAATAGTGCAGTATATGAAGAAGCTGGTACAGGTAAAATAAAGCCTACTGGCTGGAGCTATGACAATTCAGTTTATATGATACTAAAATCTTTAATGAGTTATGAAAATAATAGAAAAGTTGCAGTTTTTTATACTCTTAATGTAAGTGATGTTATTTCAATAGATATGTTTGAAGATAGAGAGATGGTAACTGCAAATGAAGAAAAGGATAGACTTTTAAAAGGAGATTTTAGCACTTATTCAAAATATGGTGTCAAGCCATTTTTAACTAGAATTGAGTTTGAAGAAAAAATAGATGAAAATGGTGAAATGTATTTGAAATATTTACAAGTGGAACCATTGCAAGATGAAGTTGGCGAAATAATTCCGTTTGGTGAACTTGTGCCAAGGAATTAAAGTTGGCGAGGTTGACTATAATGTACAGCTACCTAAAGAAATCTCAGATTAAGTCATATTTTAAAATAATTGTCATTGACAAATCAATTAGACAATTGTAAAATTAAATTGTGTTAGACAAATGCAAAATTACGAGGAGGAATATGTATGAAAAGCAACGGTTATATAAAACCACCTAGGATGTCTATGAATTTTAGTGAAAACAAGGTGGAAATAAAGAAACGATTTAGGAATATTCTAGACAACTCAGGCAAGAGTAGCGGTAAAATAATGTTGGCGTTAGTTTGCGTAGTTGTAATATTTGCGGGACTATTTATAGCCTTTTCTATGAATAAAAACGAAGATGGGAAAGTAGAAAATAATAAAGCATCTGGCTCTACTGCCAAGTATAACATTGGTAAAGAAGTTAGTGTTGACTTAAATGGAGATGGAATTGCAGAAAAAATTTATTACGGATTAGATGATTTTAAGGTTAATGATGTAAGTTATAAAAATGATATAATTTATATGGTTTATGAAAATAACCCTATGGAAGATTACTTTATAATTGCAGATACAGATGAAAATGATAGCAGAAAAGAAATTGTACTTCGTATAGACGGACCAAGCAATGACCCTGAAGGACATTTTTTCACGTTTGATGGAAAGAAGCTAGTATATTGTGGCAGTGTTCCATCTGACTTAGATATAGATGATTTTGATGGCAAGGGAAATATTTCTGGAGATCTTAGATTAGATATTCTCCAAACTTGGTGGGCTCCAGCAAAATGGAAGTTTGACGAAAATAGCAATATTGTTTTAGCAGAACAGGATATGTATTACCCGTACCAACCAAACGAGGGATATGAAGTGGTTCTTAAAAAGGATTTACCGGTGCACGAGGAATTAACAGATAGTAAGCAACCAACAATTATTTCTCCACAGAAAGTTAAAATAACAAGAACTGATAACAAAAAGTTATGCTATATAGAAGCAGAAGATGGTAAGAAAGGTTGGTTCTTTGTAGAAGATTTTGCTAAGTTACCGGAATTAAACGGAGAATATGCATATGATGTGTTTGAAAATCTTTGCATGGCAGATTAGGAGGAAAATATGAAAACTTTAAGTAAAATACCTGATAGTGAACTTGAAATAATGATGGTAATATGGGATGCCAATATGAGTGTAACGTCCGATTATATAATGGATAGGCTAGATAAAGATTGGGCTAAACCGACTCTTCTTAACTTGCTTAGTAGGTTATGTGAAAGAGGTTTCGTAGAATGTACAAAAGACGGAAGAATTAATGTATATACTGCGAAGGTTAAAAAGGATGATTATTTAGAATTGGAAAGTAAGAACTTTCTAAAAAAGATGCATCATAATTCTTTGACTAGTTTAGTTGCTTCCTTATACTCCGGCGAGGGGGTTACGAAGGACGACTTGGAGGAGCTTAAGAAATTCATTGAGGAGGCAGAATAATGTTTTTTACTATACTTGAAATCACAATTTCTATGTCGGTAGTAATAATGATCATTTTTCTATTAATGCCTGTAATTAATAAAAGGTATTCTGCAAAATGGAGATATTTTATTTGGCTTTTTATAGCATTAAGGCTAGTGATTCCTTTTAATATTACATTACCTAAGGCACCTGTTGTTGTAAATCAGCCGACTGAAAATTTTGCGGTGGTTGTTCATACAGAAAACACTAGTTTTCCGGTAGCGGTTATGGAAGAGAAGGAATATGTGGAATTAGGAAATAAATCTACGGATTCAGTGAATTATGCACCGATTATAACGGTGAATGAATTACTTCAATATATTTGGGTAAGTGGTGTTGTAATTTTTATATTGTATAATTTAATTAATTATTGGATTTTTAAGATGCGTGTAAGCAAGTGCTGTGAAAGAGTAAATATTTCGGCTGCAAATGAGGTTTCAGAACTGCTTAAAATAAAGAAAATGCCAGAAGTTGTTACTTGCGAAAAGATTATAAGTCCGATGCTAATTGGCTTTATAAAGCCGATAGTGATTTTACCCAAAACAGATTATTCGGATGACGAAATTAAAGTTATATTAAAGCATGAGTTAACTCATTACAAGCGTCACGATTTATGGTATAAATTACTGTTAATTTGTGCAAATGGTATGCACTGGTTTAACCCTATCATTTATTTTATGGTTAGACAGGCGAATAGGGATTTAGAGTATTCTTGTGATGATGCTGTTGTAGGAAATGAAGATATGGAATATAGAAAAGCATATTCTAAAACCATATTAAAATCTATGGAAAAAGGGAATGCAACTAATTTGTCAGTTAACTTGAATAAAAATGTAGAAAAGTAAAAGGAGGAACAAAAATGAAGTATTTAAAAGCACCTGGCTTGTCTATGAATTTTAGTGAGAATAAGAAAGGAATGAAAATGAGGTTTTCTAACATCTTAAATGCCAAGAAGAAGTACGTAGGAAAAGGAGCTTTAACTGTTTGTGCACTAAGTGTTTTCGCAGTTGGAGCGTTTGTTGGATGTAGTAAAAATGATGCAACAATAAATAATAATCTTAATGATACAGTAATTGAAGAAGGTATGAAGCTTTCTTCATCTGCTAAAGACTTAGAGACTGCAATGAGGTTAGCAATATTAAATTCCAACACTACTCGCTACCTAGAGGGCGAATGTACAGCTGAAGGGCATATTCTACTTGGGAATGAAACAAGGGTGAATGCTAAGGATAATACAGAAGAAGAATATTGTGCATATGCACTCGTTTCATACGGAGAATATGGTTTTGAAAATGGTATATTTACTAAAGTATCAGGCTCCGGTGCAATACCTACAAAAATCACTTTTAAGATAAATGCACAAGGGGAGTATTCGTTAGCAGGATATGAACAGGCACAGGACGGTTCTTTATATGAGCCATCAATTAGAGAAATGTTTCCTGAAAATATAGCTGAACGTGCATTACATTATACTGATGAGGACAGTGCGAAACTACAAGCACAAGAAGAGGTGTATGCCAAGGAATATTTAGCAGGTGTACGTGATGACGCGAAGATACAGCAGCATGTCCCAAAAACTTTAACAAATATGAATGTAAAGGCATCAAATGCGTTAATAGATTTGTTTAATGAATATCCATATTGGATAGGAACAGAAGAAAAGATAGAAAATGACGTAAGATATGTATATGAGAAACAGTGGGAAGATAAAAGCAATGGAGACGGAACGGTTACTTTTAAGAAATACGAGTATGACACTAAGAAAGTAACGGAGGAGACTGTTATTGAGATAAAGAACGGAGAGCTTAATTATATAAAGGGAGAAGTTAGAACAGCAAGAAAATAAATGGTTAGAGGCGAATTGACGCCTCTAATTTTTTGCCCCAAATTGACGATAATTAATTAGTAGGGATGATATGAATTTAATAGATAAAATATTTGATAAAGAAAAAAATGAAGGTTTAGTGCGTTAGTTGTATAGGGGGAACATATGGATAATAGAGTCGTTAACAAGCAAATATCAATAATCCAAATTATAGAGGTAGCAAAGTATCTATTAGAATATCAAGGTGCATATGACGAGAAATTTGAGATTGAGGAAAGTAGAAACAAAGATTTACCATATAATGAGAAAAATTATGAGTATGAATATGGAATGACTAAACTTCAATATACAGTATCCCTAAAAGAGGGTAAGTCATTAACAGAAGATGATTTTAACTGGTTTGTAGATGAATTAAGTCAGACTGATAAAATTAAGAATATTAGTTTATGTTTGAGTATATCTTTTGAAACTAAGGACAGTAATAATAAAGAAATAAGAAATAGAATATATGCTAGTGTTGATTTTAGTGAAAATGAAGCAAGGATAAGTATAGACACTACCAATCAAGAAAATGAAGCGCATAGGATATATTCTGAAATTTTGAGACGATTAGAAGAAAATGATGACAGATATAATAAGACTATAAAAAATAGAAATATAAGAATTCAAAGTTTTTGCATTTCAGCCGGATTAATACTTTCTTATATTTTGTATATTACATTAAAGATAAATGAAACTAAATTACTAAATATTTTTATAGAGGCATTAAACAATAAGTATGTTATTATAATAGGCCAATGGATTACTGCATTGGTACTTGGAAATATTTTTTCATCGTGGATTATTAATATGATTTATAAGCCATTATTACCAGGCAAAAAGTATGTTGGCTATAATTCAGATACATATGAATCAATTTATAAGGATGATGTTGAAGATTATAAAAGTTATTCTGAAGTGCATTTTGGCAAGTATGCAGATGCAGAAAAAAGAAGAAATATGATAGAAGAAATATTTAATGTTACCAATAAAATTTTATTGTTTCAGTTAATAATAAGTTTCATATTATTTTTAATTTTAAGATGAATTAATTTGATAAAAAGGAAGTGTACATATGGAACAGAATGAGTTGGATAAACTTTTTAATGAACTTTTTAATGCAAGTGAGGAAGAAGCCTTTATTATAGAAAACTCAGGACTGGAAAAGGAAGTCAAAAACTTTTTTGGAATAGCGATGGACAGATTTACCTTTGATGATTTGAAAGCGAAAGATGGTGGGAGAATAGAGTCGGAACGACTTTTGAACTTTATTATTGAAAATGATTTGTTTGATAAAATAGGTGGAGAAGTAACACTGGTACTAGAGAACATAATGCAACTTGAAAAGAAAGAAACTAAAGACATTTTTAAAAAATTAAAAATAAAAGAAATACAAGTAAAGGATTTAAGTGGAGTTAATAAAAATATTTTGGAAAACTTGCCTTGTAAATTTGGAATTTATTATGATGCACTGGCGCCCGGATTTGACAAATTTTATAGTCCGGAAACTATGTATGAAATTTTAGATATTATGGAGGACATAAAAGCTAGAGTAGAAAGATATGCAAGTGAATTGGAAAAATTTTTAGCGATATATAAAATAATAGCTATGTCAGCATATTATCATGATGATGAAGATATGAACACAACTCGAAGTCTAAAGGGAGTACTGATTGACGGAAAAGCTGTATGCTATGGTTATGCTGTTACTCTTTTGTATGTACTGAAGTATGTTGGAATTGAGGCAAAAATTGTTAGCGGTTTTGGACATAAAGCTCCTCATGCTTGGAATCAAGTAAGGATTGATAACGTTTGGTACAATACAGATTTGACTGCAGACAGCGATGCTGTATGTGAAAAAAGAGAATTATTAGCCTGTTTGAGAAATGATGAAGTATTCTATTCACATTATAAATTAAATAGCATTTTAGATGTATGTAACATAGAGAAATGCTCAGTCGATTTCCCAGGAAAAGATATTGAAAATGCTTTAATTAAAGCACTACCAGAGTTAGATGACTGTAAAGAAAATTTTGGGAAAGGTTATAGAGAGTTAATTAGTAGTATAACTAAAAAATGAATGGGGGAATTTTTATGGAGAAAAGTGCTAAAGAGATTGTAGAACAAATGCAGAAAGATTTATCTGAGGAGTTGATGAATTATAAGAATGATTTTTTTCTTCAAATATATAATGGAGATATACTATTCCCGGAAAGAGGCTATAAAACTATAGTTGCAATAAAAAATGAGGATGATTATTACATAAACTTTGAGGGCACTAAGTATGAGATTAATCAAGAAATATTAAGCAATATAAAAAAACGTATAGAGGATAACCTTGATGTGCTTATTAAATATTCAAAAATGCAGACTTTTGATTACCTTACGGAAAATGCTCCCGATGGTGGAATGGCATTAAGTATACATATAAAATTTGGAGGGCTTGTAATAAATCTTAATGGAAATGTTGTGGGCGAGATTGGAAATGCTTGTGAGGGATTTATAGAGATGATTAGAGAAATTGTTTTAAGTAGATAAAGAAATCGAAAGAACGTTAAAAGTAGAAAAGATAATTGAAAAAGTGGGCGTGTAGCCCACTTTTTATCGTTCTATACTGAAATCTTTATCTAATTTTTTTATTTCTCTTTGCATTTTATCACGGCAAATTCTTACTTCTTCGTTTATTTGCTCTTTAGATAAGTTCTTATTTTCAGATATTTCTTTTATTAGTTTTGAGTATTTCTCAATAATCTTATTTAATTCTTTGTCTTTTTTGCCTTCTTTTTCATGAACGATGTAGCGTCTTTGGAATTCATTCATTATTGCAGAAATATATAGAAGATATTTTAGTAACTCTTCTTTAGATTTCATTGCTTTTTTCATCTTTGCACCGATACTTTTCCAAAATCCTTCTTTTTGCATTATTTCATCAAAAGTTTTTTCGCATACATCTTTATCTTCCGAAATATTTTCTGCAAAAGACTGTTTTATTAAGTCAAGTACATCCATTGCTATTTTTTCTAAATTTGTTACTTCATTAAATTTGTCTATAAATTCGTCGATTTTTTCAAATAATTTTTGAAACATATTTGCCTCCTAGCCTAGAACGTCTGAGAAAACTTTGTCTATCATAAAACCTGCAAGAAGTATAAGCATTATCATAACTATTGAATATTCAAAAGTCATAAAGAAAGCTAAGAAAAACATTGTAAGAAGTATTATTGCTAAAATTCTTACGTTTTCTTGAATAAATGCATATAATGCTCCTAAAATAGATAATGTGATTATCACATAATGTAAATAGGAATTAGGTCCGGCCACAACAGGGTGACCAAATGTCTTAAAATATGGAATTATAGTATTTGTAAGATAAATTATAGGATGTGTAAATAAGCTTTTTGCATTTGTCCATATTGACGAGAAGTAATTATCAAGAGGAAGTAATGAACTTAATGTACCTTTAAAATATGCTACAAATATAAAAATTCCGAGCATAATAATTATTCCTACCAAAAAGTATAAAAATGCTTGTAAAACCGCAATGTGTTTTTGTTTTACCATAAAGTAGATATAAGGTATAATTCCAAGAAGTAAGCAAGTTGGCTCTATTACAAGCGCAATTGTAAAGAATATACCTGAAATAAAGTTCCATCTTCTAAGCATACTGTGGACACCTATATACATAAATAGCAAATATAGTGTAAAAGATAAAACTAAGAAGATATTTATCGAATATATTTTTTCAACAAAATAAGGATAAACAGCGAAAAGCAGTGAAGCACATAAACCGCCGGTTTTTCCCACAATTACTTTACCTAAGGCAAATATTGCTAAAATCATAAACATATGTAGAACGAATTCTACCCATATGAAAAAAGTAGATGCTGATGTTATGAAATTTGTAGTCATGCCGAATTTACTTAGAGTAGAAACGTGTGAGGCAGGTAGAACACTTGGCATCGGGACCGCATATCTAAGTGTAAATCCCCAAAACATAACTGCAATCAGCAAAACAAAAAATAATGGTGAATTTGCTGAAAAAACTTTACTGTAATAATTTTTCATTTGTATACCTCCAATCAAAAATATGATACAATATTTCTGAAAACATTACAAGATACACTACTATTATTTTTAAGAACAAGTTGGAGGAATAATTATGAGCAGAATAGTGATTGTTACTGGCGGAACACGCGGAATAGGAAAGGCAATATGTGAAGAATTTATAAAAAATGGAGATATTGTAGTTTTAAACTATAAAAAGTCGTATGAAAAAGCAGTAGAATTAAAAGAAAAGTTAGGAGAAAACTTATATTTAATTCAGGCAGACGTTGGAAATATGGCTGAAGTAAAAGTTATGACTGAGTTTTGCCTAAATAAGTTCGGAAAAGTGGATGTCTTAGTTAATAATGCGGGGATTTCACAAATTAAACCATTTGCAGACATTACAGAAGATGACTGGGATGAAATGATAAGAGTTAATTTAAAAGGAATATACAACACAACAAAATGTGTAATCGACTCTATGATACATGAGAAAAAAGGAAAAATTATAAATATATCATCAATTTGGGGAGAAGTCGGTGCTTCGTGTGAAGTGCATTATTCTACTGCAAAAGCGGGAGTAATAGGTTTTACAAAGGCATTAGCTAAAGAAATGGCATTATCCAATATCCAAGTAAACTGTATAGCGCCTGGAATTATAGACACAGAAATGAATGCGCAATTTAATTTAGAAGAATTAAAAGAAGAAGTACCGAGTGGAAAAATCGGTACTCCTAAAGATATTGCAAATATGACTTTATTTTTAGCATCAGACAAAGCCGATTACATAACAGGTCAAACTATTGGTGTAAATGGTGGGATGAATTAATCAAAATATCTTTCTATATCCGGTCTAACCATCATTGGATTTACATCAAGTTTTACAATGTCACCTATTTTTGCGTTAATATCAGTTAAATCAATAACAATGTTATTTGTACCTATTTTACCTAAAATAGGTACTTTTATATTGTTAACTTCAACATATATTTTCCTATTGAAATTTTTCAACTTATTATATATTTCGCGTAATGTATCTATAAAACCAAAGCAGTCTTGTCCTTTTTTAAGTTCAAGTCCGTCTAAATAACCAACAGGCACAATTCCTATTGTTGTTTCTCTTGCGGTTTTATAAGTATTTGAATACCCTATAAAATGGTTTATAGGGAGTTTTTTTATGTCCTCGATTTCGGAAATCATATAGCCAATTTTATTTAATTCAAGTGAATTAGGAACAAGAATTCTTCCAAGCAATGCAGACCCTATACGAGAAACATCCAAATGAGTATACGGTTTTGTTAGAAAAGCAGAAGAATTAGCTATATGTCTAAAGCCAACATCAATTCCTTCATCAGTCAAAATTGATACACATTTATTAAATATGTTAAATTGTTTATCTGTGTAATCTGTTTTTTCGTTAAATGAAGAAGAAAAGTGAGAAAAGACGCCAACAACGCCAATGTTTGGCTTTGATTTTAGTTCAGCAGCTAATTTAATCATATCATCAGGTAAAAAGCCGAAACGGCCAAAGCCTGTATCTATTTTTAATTGACAGTATAGCGGAGTTCCGGTTTCTTTAGAGATTTTATCTAATGTATTTAGTGCTTCAAACGAGCCTATTGTAGGCAAGATGTCATTATTTAACAAAATTAAAAGTTCATCATATATAGCAGTAGAATGAAGTAACATTATTTTTGCATCTATTCCGTTATTTCTTAGAGTAACAGCTTCCTCAGTAGTTGATACTGCAAAGAAATCTATACCATTTTCCATAAGAAGCTTTGGAAATTCATTTAATCCAAGACCATAGCCATTATTTTTAAGAGTAGCAATAATAGGGGAATTGGTTATTGATTTTAACTTATTAATGTTATCTATTAATTTTGCTTTTTCTACAACTAATTTTTTCATTAATGTCAATCCTTCCGTAATTAACTGTTCTTTTTAACAAATATAATTCTGCGCAGTTTTTTGTAAATAGCTCCGCCTTTTTCTAAAACAAAACGTGTAAATGGTTTAAATACCAAATCTAATTCTCCAATAAATTCAGTAAAATCACCATTAAAACCTTTTTTAAATCTGTATAAACCGTAAAGTGGACTGTTTTCATCTAAATCTCCGGAAACACCTCTAAAATCATAAACATTGCAATTATTTTCAATAGCCCATTTTATCATTGACCATTGAAGAAGATAATTTGGCATAACATTTCTGTGTGCGTTACTACTTGCACCATATAAATACCAGCATTTATCACCATATAAAATAGCAATTGTACCAGCAATAGGAGTTCCATCCTCTAAATAAGCCATATAAAGGCGTAAATGATTAGAACCAAGTTCATCATACATTTTTTCAAAATACTCTAGTGAACGAATAACAAAATTATCTCTTACACCGGTTTCTAACATGATTCTATGGAAATCTTTTAAATCATCTCTAGTTCCGATTTTAACCGTTACACCTTTTTTACTAGCAAGACGTATGTTATATCTAGTTTTTTGTTCAAAAGAAGCAAGAACTTCATCTTCGGTTTTTCCTCTTAAATTATTAATTCTAAAGACAAAGCGAGGTTGTATTCCCTCGAAGTTTTTATTTTGCTTAGGTAGTTTAAAACCACATTTTTTAACAACATCAGCAAACTTTTCATCAGTCGCAAGAACATCTGTATCAAGTTTTAACGTGTATGCTTTATATTTTTTCGCAAGTTCTCTTACTTTATTAATCAATCCTTGCATTAATTCTAAATTATAAACATCGCAAACAGGTCCACGTGGGGAATACATAAGAGTATATGGTAATCCAGGAACTTTTCTTATAAGAACCATCATAGCACCAATAATGTTATCTTTATCATCATAGGCAACTACAAATTCATGTTTCCAATTAGCCTTAACCCTTGTCCACTCAAAAGACTGCATAAAATGCGACTTGGGATGGCTTTGAAGAAAATCCTCAAGCTTTTTTTCATCATAATCGGTAGTTATTTTCATATTTTTTTCCTCCGTATAAATATTGATGATATAAAAATATCACAATATTCAGTTAATATCAATAGAACTTGCCCAAAAGGGACGGGTCTTTTTGGTCAAGTTTTAAAAGACGTACAATACTGGCAGAAAGCAAGTTGTATGTTTTAGCCAATACAGACCTGTCCCTTTTGGGCAAAACCAAATCTTACAAAAAATATTGACCAAAATGGGACAGGTCTAAACCAAAGAAAACGGCTAGCAATGATAAAAAGTGTGATTGAGGGCAATTTAAAATGTGACCAAAAAGACCCGTCCCTTTTGGTCACATTGACGAATATTGCTAAATATGGTATATTGTTATATGTAATTTTTTCAAAGGAGATTTTGAGTATGGGTGATGTAAATAAGGTTGAACCTAGGACTTTACCTGGTTTTATGGAGTTACTTCCAAATGAGCAAATTTTGTTTAATCAAATGAAAGAGAAAATTCAAAAATCATATGAAAAGTTTGGATTTTTGCCATTAGATACTCCTGTTTTAGAGCTCGGAGAAGTTTTACTTGCAAAGGCTGGGGGAGAGACAGAAAAGCAAATATATAGATTTACGAAAGGCGATAATGATTTAGTTATGCGTTTTGATTTAACTGTGCCTTTAGCTAAGTTTGTTGCTGAACATTACGGTGAGTTAGGTTTTCCTTTTAGAAGATATCAAATCGGTAAAGTATATAGGGGTGAAAGACCTCAAAAGGGACGCTTTAGGGAGTTTTATCAATGCGATATTGATATTATCGGTGACGGAGAATTATCTATAATAAATGATGCAGAAATGCCTAGTGTTATTTATAATACTTTTAAGGAACTTGGTTTTTCTGAGTTTGTTATTTGCATAAATAATAGAAAAATTTTGAATGGTATCTTTAGACATCTTGGACTATCAGATGTATCTATGGATGTTATGAGAATTATAGATAAATTGGACAAAATCGGTGTAGAGGCTGTATGTAGCGAATTGGCAAAGTTAGGTATAAACGAAGCTTCAATAGAAACAATAAAGAATTTTGTGCTTATACAAGGTTCGACTGATGAAAAATTGCTTGCTTTAGATAATTTAGGTATTGAAGATGAACTTTTTGTAGAGGGCTTAAATGAGCTAAAAGAAGTTGTAAAGTATATTAGAATATTAAAAGTGCCGGATACTCACTTTACAGTAGATTTAAAAATAGCTAGAGGTCTCGATTACTACACAGGTACAGTATATGAAACATTTTTGACTAATTATCGTAATTTGGGAAGTGTATGCTCCGGTGGTAGATACGATAACTTGGCTGAATTTTACACAAACAAGAAATTGCCTGGAGTTGGAATTTCAATAGGTCTTACAAGACTATTTTACCAATTAAATGAGGCTAATTTGATAAATTGTGATAAAAAATCAATAGCTGATGTGTTAGTTATTTCTATGGATGATGACTTAAGTGATTGCTTGGTTGCTGCAACGACATTTAGAGAAAATGGTATAAATGCAGAAGTTTACTTGCAAGATAAGAAAATGAAAGCAAAAATGAAGTATGCGGACAAGCTTCAAATTCCATTTGTCGTAATTATAGGGGACGATGAGAGAAAGGCCGGAAAGGTTACATTAAAAAATATGATGTCAGGAGAACAAAAATTAGTATCTGTTGATGAGGCAATTGGTTTGATTAAGTAAAGGTTACCTTTACTGCTAAGATTTACATAAAGGCAACTGGCAAAAAAAATAGAAAACATATATAAAAGAACTTGTATGAGGGGTTGAAGTACATATGAAGAAATTTTATATATGTTTTTTTGTTTGTTTGGGACTAATCTTTTCAGTGTCATCGGCAATGGAGGTAAGGCTTAACTGGGGAACTTTTAATATGCCGGAAGACCCAATTGTGGTAAATGACAGAATTTTAGTCCCACTTCGAGTTATTGCGGAGATTTTTGGCTGTAATGTAAAATGGGATGAAAGCTTTGTGGTTACAGTTACAAACAAAGACAGCGAACTTATTTTGCCAATCGATTCGACAAAAGTAACAATTAATGGGGAAGAATTTGAATTAGACGCACCGGCAATTTTAAAAAATGATACAACTATGATTCCTCTTAGATTTATTTCAGACTATGTTGATGCGGAAGTAGAATGGCACGATGAAAGCGGAATAGTTAATTTTGTAATAGATAATGCAGAACTAAAAGCAAGAGCGGAAAACGTAAGTAGAAGCTATGCAAAGAGAACTAAATATCCTAACGCACTAAACAAGAAGATAGTTATAGATGCCGGACATGGTGGAACAGAAGTGGGTGCAACATATGGTGGAATATATGAGAAAAATATTAATTTAGCAATTGCGAAAGTTGTGCAACGTGAATTAGAAAAGCAAGGCGTAAAAGTATATATGACAAGAACAACTGATGTAACAACTACACTTGCATCTAGAGCAAATTTGGCAAACAATATAAATGCTGATTTGTTTGTAAGTGTGCATAATAACGCTATGCCTAATAAATCAACAGTAAACGGAACAGAAGTTTTATATCCGTCGAGTACGATAGTAAAGAATGGAATATCGGCATATAGTTTAGCCACAAAACTCCAAAAGACCGTTTCGAGTTTGGCTGGAACATATGATAAAGGAATAATTAATAGAAACAACTTGTACGTATTAAACCATACAAATATGCCCGCTGTTATAGTAGAAGTGGCATATATGACTAATTCCGGTGACTTATCTAAACTAAAGGATAATGAATTCTTAGAAAAAGCCGGAAAAGCCATTGCACAAGGAATTTTAGAAAGCTTTTAGAGAAAAGAATCCATAACCAAAAAGAAACAGTATATATAAATAGCGCTCCAAGGACTACGTTTTTAAAGGTTCTAACCAAATTACCAACCGTCGCTCAAAGTCGACATCCTTGTCGACTTTCGCTCAAAATTTCATCCGCGAAATTTTGACGGTTTTGCCTCCGGCAAATTTGGAGAACCGGTAAAAAACTCCGTAAAGTCGCTTAATTTATATATACTGTTTCTTTTTGGTTACATCTCATTTTGGGTTTATCAAATTTTTCTATGGAAAAATCATATAATATGTAGTATAATTAACTGGTTAAAAATATAATCGTAAAAAGAGAGGGTGAACCAATATGAGATTGTTTAATACTTTAACAAGGAAAAAAGAAGAATTTAAACCTTTGATTGGAAATGAGGTGAGAATTTATTCTTGTGGACCGACAGTATATAGCTATGCACATATTGGAAACTTACGTGCTTATTTATTCATGGATTTATTAAGGCGTACGTTAAAATATAACGGATACGAATTAAAACATGTTATGAATATAACGGATGTCGGACATTTAGTATCTGATGCTGATGAAGGCGAAGATAAGATGGAAAAAGCTGCGCGTGAGCAAAAGAAAACTCCCCTTGAAATCGCAGAAATGTATACAAAGGAATTCTTTAAGGATTTTGAAAGACTAAATATAGATAAACCCGAAATTATAGCTAAAGCAACGGAGCATATCCCGGATATGCTTGAATATGCAAAAGAAATTGTTGCAAATGGTTATGGTTATGAAACAAGTAATGGAGTTTACTTTGATATAAGTAAATTAGATAAATACGGTATTTTGTCAGGAATAAGCTTAGAGGACCAACTTGCCGGTGCTAGAATTGCCGTTGACGATGAAAAGAGAAGCCCTCTTGATTTTGCTATTTGGATAAAAGCTCCTGAAAACCACATTATGAAGTGGGATAGCCCTTGGGGACCATCATATCCGGGATGGCACTTGGAATGTTCTGCTATGGGAAGAAAGTATTTGGGAGATGTGTTTGATATACATACCGGTGGAGAGGACCATATTCCAATTCACCACGAAAACGAGATAGCACAAGCTAAGGGTGCGACAGGAAAGATACCTGCAAAATGGTGGATGCACGTTGCGTTTTTAACAGTTGATGGTGGAAAAATGTCAAAGAGTTTAGGGAATTGCTATAGGATTGAGGAGCTTAAAGAAAAAGGATTTGATCCTCTTGCATATAGATATTTTTGCTTAAATTCTCATTACAAGAGTAAATTAAACTTTACTTTCGAGGCATTAAAATCAGCACAAACGGCGCTTAATAGATTAAGAGAAGGAATTAAACAACACGCAAACGGTGAAGCAAAAATTTCTCCTGAAGAAATAGAAGCTTATAAATCACAGTTTAAGGAAGCTATTAATGATGACTTGAATTCACCAAAGGCATTAGCAGTTTTGTGGGAAGTGGTTAGAAAAGAAGTAAAATCTAAAGATTATTTGGAACTTATTAAAGACTTTGATAGAGTGTTAGCACTTGACTTAGATATAGATAAAATTAATGCATTGCCTACTGAAGAGGATGAATATTCTGACGAAGTAAAAGCATTAATTGAACAAAGAAATATAGCAAGAGCAAATAAAAATTGGGTTGAGGCAGACAGAATAAGAGATTTGCTTAATGCCCAGGGAATTAAAATAAATGATAAAAAAATAGGCTAAAAAAAGAGGGTGACGTTTTAAGATGTCACTCTCTTTTTAAATAAATTTGTTACATTGCCTCATTTCCGGGAATAAGGTAGGTTACAATTCCATATACGATTGCACCGATTATAGCAGATAAGACTGTAATACTATATCCTGCTACAAAGAACTGAGTTAAGTATAGTATTAATGCGGCTGCTACGAATCCAACAATTCCACGTCCGAAAGGGGAAGCATCTATTCCAAGCAATTTAACGAATAGGTAATCTAAAACTGTAAGCACAACAGCAGCTACAATTAAAGGACCTATGCCACTTATTGCAAACCCCGGTGTTAAAAATGCGGTAATAGCAAGTACTACGGCAGAAGCGATTAATCTGATTACGATTCCGGCAACATTCCAGTCGGTTGATACGCTTTTGCTATTTTGTTTTTGTTGATTATCCATGTGATAACCCTCCTTTTTTTGTTTGTTTTTATTTTTTACAGTTATTTATTTTTTATACAATTTTTTTGTTATTCCGGTATTAATTTTGAAATAATGGAAAAATTGATATATGTACATGTTAAACAAGATAGGAGCACACATATGCTTATATTGGTTTTTAGAGCGTTTTTTTTATACATTTTTGTAATAATAGTAATGCGAATGATGGGAAAACGTGAAATTGGTCAACTTCAACCGTATGAATTAGCTATAACCCTAATTATTTCAGAATTGGTTACTCTACCAATGGAAAACAACGGAATCCCACTTGTTAGTGGAATAATTCCTGTGTTGGTAATTACATTTACACAAATGCTTTTGTCATTTATAACAACAAAAAGCCAGTTTATGCAGGATTTAATTTCAGGAACGTATACAATCATTATTGAAAATGGCAATTTAATTGAAAAAAATATGGTTAAGCAAAAATACACAATAGTTGAGTTATTAGAACAATTACGTTTAAATGGAGTGTCTAAAATTTCTGAGGTTCAATATGCAATACTTGAGACTAGCGGACAATTAAGCGTAATTTTAAAAGAACCTAAACGTCCTGTCACAGCTGAACAGATGAATGTAAACACTTCCTATGAAGGTTTACCAATTAACTTAATTTTGGATGGTAAATTAGTAACTAAGAATATCGATAACACAAAGGTTACTGAAAAAGAAATAAAAGAATATCTAAAAACTAATGAGTTAAAATTAGAAGACGTCTTTTATTTGAGTGTTGATGCGCAAAAGGAATATTATCTTCAAAGAAAGGAGAAAGAACAATGAGAAACTCTATTATCGGAATAATTATAGGCTTTTTTGTTGTAATTTCTTTTGGAATAGTTGAATCAAAGTATTTAGAAAAAGTATCAAATGAATTGACAGAATATATTGAAGAAATCGAAAGCTATCCGGAAGTCGACAAAAAAATTACGGAAATTACAGCTTTTAGGGAGATGTGGGATAAAAATCAAAAAATTTTAAGTGTAATGATTGACCACCAAGATATTCATAAAATTGAATCGACTTTAGTAGAAATTGAATCTATTTTAAAAAATAATTTAAATAGCAGTCAAATTTCTACAAATTTCGCACTACTAAAGTTGTATATTAATGATATGACAGACGAGCGAATATTTACATTGAAAAATGTATTGTAAAATTTTGAACTGTATAGTAAAATCTACGATAAAGGGGGATTATTATGAAAGATATGAAAAACATTGAATCAGAGATTGAAGAATTAAGAAATAAGTTAAATTTGGAAATCCAAAATCAAATGGAAAAACATGTGCCATCAGATGAACTCCTTGAATTAAGCAAAAAGATGGACGAATTGCTAAATGAATATCATTCAGATTACTATGAAACTTTTTAATTAATTAGTATACAAATACACTTTTTAAATGATAAAGTACTTTTGAATTTGCCTAATCATATTATAGAAAAAAGGAGAGATGATTATGAAAATTTCGGAAGTAAAAAAATTAATCGGAAATACTCCGATGATAAAAATTAAGTGTATTCATGACGGAGTTGAAAAGCATGTTTTTGCTAAACTTGAATGGTATAGCATAACTGGCAGTATAAAGGATAGAGCTGCTTTCTATATAATTGATGAAGCTATTAAAACAGGTGCTTTGGTACCAAATCAACCTATTGTAGAGGCTACTAGTGGAAATATGGGTATTTCAATAGCTGCTATTGGAACTTTACTCGGACATCCGGTACATATTTTTATGCCAGATTGGATGAGTGAAGAAAGAAAGCTGATTTTAAAAGGATATGGTGCTACATTGCACGAGGTAAGTCATGATGATGGCGGATTTGTCGGTGCAATAGAAAAGGCTAAAGAGTTGGCAAAGGAAATCAACGGATTTTGTACTAAACAGTTTGAAAATGAAAACAATGTTATTTCGCATTATGAGATGACTGGAAGTGAAATCATCGAAAATATGAGTGGAAAAAAGATTGATGGTTTTGTTTCTGGTATAGGTACTGGTGGAACTTTGATGGGAGTGGGTAAAAAGTTAAAGTCCTTCGACAAGAGTGTAAGAACCTATGCTTTTGAGCCTGATTCGCTGTCTGTTATACTAAAAGGTGCGACTTCTGGTCAGCATAAAATAGCCGGTGTTGGGGACGAATTTATACCGGATTTAGTAAAACGAGAGGAGATAGACGAAATCCTCCTTATTAATGATGATGACGCAGTAAATATGAGTAGGATTTTGGCAAAAAGTTTGGGAATTGGAGTGGGGATATCGAGCGGAGCTAATTTTTTAACATCTGTATTGGTTAATGACGGAAAGAAAAATATTGTTACTGTATTCCCGGATGATAACAAAAAGTATCTTACAACAGACCTAGGAAAAGAAATTGATGAGAATGAAAAACTTATATCTAATCGCATAAAGTGTATCGGATATGAGGTAATGTAAAAAACAAAACCATTGACTATTTCTAGCCAATGGTTTTGTAAAAATTAGCGAAGAAGTTCCGCTTTCTCAAGCTCTGAGTGTGCAGAACAATATTTGCACAACTCCGACTCTGTGCAGTAACAAGCCTCATCGTGAATACGGCTGTTACCGGTGCAAGAGTAGGTTATGCGGATTGCTCCGCTGAAAGAGTCGACATCCCATTTTTTCATGTACTTTGCTTCTTCATTGATTAGCT
>CAKSUD010000021.1 GCA_934500865.1 uncultured Clostridia bacterium
CTAGTTAATTTGTTCGGTGCTTGGTTCTTTGCCAATTATCTGTGTTTTAAAATACTTTCAAGGTTTTTATGGCTTGAAGACATATTCTTAGCAGGAGAGGCATCGGACTATATAGCATCTGTGTTTACATATATAAATATAAAAACAATTATATACATAATTATTTACTTGGCATCTGTAATCATTGCGTATAGGATGTGGGAAAAGCCTCAATTTAATCACAGATATATAAAATATATTCCTTTGGATTTATGCATTTTAGGTATTATTTGTGTTCAGATTTTTATGAATGTTAGTATAAAAAAAGATAAGGAAGTTGGAGCTTGGGAAGTATGGGAGAAACCTACACTTGTTTATGATAAATTCCAAGATTCGAATAAATCTTTAGGAGTAGCGGGTTTTTACCAATACACACTAAAGAACTTTTACAGAATGATTACTAAGTCGAAACTTTCTTTGACTGATGAACAGACTGTTATAGATTATTTTGAAAACAAAAATATCAAAGATAACGAAATGACAGGAATCCTAAAAGACAAAAATGTTATCTTTGTGTTAATGGAAAGTATGGATGACTGGATAATTAACGAAAAATATACACCTACAATAAAATATATGATGGATAACGGAATAAATTTTAAGAACCATTATATGCCTAATGTTGGTATGGGGTACACTTTTAATGCTGAGTTTGCAGCAAATACAGGATATTATTGCCCATCGTCTGAATCATCAGCATCTATTTTTATAAAAAATGCTTTCCCGTATTCATTAGGCAATATATTAAAAAATATGGGATATAGGACGGCTTCTTTTCATTATAACACCAAAGATTTTTATAATAGAGAAGCAATGCATAAGCGTTTTGGGTATGACAAATATGTTTCGTTTATGAAATACCTGTCGATAGAAAAATGTGTTCAAGACACTGAGGCAGTAAAGAGTGATGAACTCTACGATATGATGACCAAAACTGAAAATGGTGAAAAGTTTTTGGACTTTATTATAACTTATTCTGCCCACCTTCCATACAATATTGAAGATAATAAATTAAAAGGTGCAAAAGAGAATTACTCACAGCTAATTGACGAAAACATAAGCGAAGAATTAAATAATCTTTATTTACTTGCACATGATACAGACGAATTTTTTAAGGTTTTACTAAAAAGGCTTAAGGAAGATGGAATTTTAGAGGATACCGTAATTATAGGTTTTACAGACCACTATGCATACGGAGTGCAAGACTACGAATTGCTTAAAGAAATGACATTAAACGCGGGAAGTGAAATTTTTGAGAGAGTGCCATTCTTTATTTATTCTCCGGGATTAGAACATAAAACGGTAGAAAAAGTTACAAGTGCAATTGATATAATGCCGACTATTGCTAATCTTTTAGGTGCAGATGATAGAAGATATTATGTGGGAAATGATGCATTTGATGCGTCTTACAATGGAATTGTATATTTCCCTGATGGAAAATGGTACGATGGAAATATATTATTTGAGCCAAACAGTGACACTACATATACGGATGAGGATAGACAATACATAATTAATACAAATAAATACATTGATGATATAAAAGGCATAAGCGATTATGTTGTATCTACAAATTATTTTGCAAGACATTCAAGGTAGAACCGTAACGAAAAATGTCAACTATTTCATATTATGAAGTGGTTGACATTTTTTTGTGAGGTGAAGAAGTATTATAATAAATATAGTTATTTTATGTGTGATTTTGAATTTAGACACTATATCTGTTGGAATGGCATATGGAATTAATAATACAAAAGTCCCGTTAATGTCAAAGATAGTTATTTTTATTTTTTCCGTAATATATACAGGTATAGCTGTAATAATAGGGGAACAGTTAGAAAAAATATTACCGGAAGTGCTTATAAAAATAGTTGGATGTTTGATTTTAGCTTGTATTGGAATAAATATGATTTTAAAATCAAGTGAAGGTGGTAAGAAAAATGGACACGTTGAAAGTGATATAGATAACTCTGGAGTTATAGACATAAAAGAGGCAGTTTTACTTGCCAGTACATTATCGGTTGATTCGTTTGCCACAGGTATAGCAACTGTGACGATTGAGATTGGGAGACTGATTTTTCCTGCGCTTATTGGTATATTTCAATTAACATTTTTGATATTTGGAATACAAGTAGGAAGGTATTTTAAGAAAAAAAGTAGAATTAAGGAGAGAAATATGGCAATTATCTCCGGAGTTATACTTATTGTATTTTCTTTTGCTAAGTTGCTTTAATTAGTTGACAAAAAAATAGAACATTATGTATAATAGCATGGTAGATTAATTTTTCATAAACTAAAGTATTTTTTTAGGAGGAAGTAACTATGAGCAGACTGGTATGCAACATCCGAGACATCGCGAACGATTTCCTGAACCCGTATAGTGAGAACCGCGAGGCACTTATCAAGAGTTTCGAGGACGACATGCGGGAAAAGAACAGCCTGAAGATGCTGAACACCTACGTCTTCTGCAAGAAGGTTTTCAAGGAAGGCGAGTATTTAGCACTTGACATCGGAGGAACGAACGTGAGAGTTTCGTTGTACGAGGTTGATTCCAAGGTGACTCAGAAGGCCACGAGGAAGTTTGCTTTACGTGGTGACGGTTTTGACTATACCACGAGTGAGTATTCTCTTCGTGACGTTTTCGAAATGGTGGCTGATAGAATTGAGGAGATTGTTGAACCCGGCAAAAAGTACTTGCTCGGTCATACATTTTCCTTTGCAATCGACTCTAAGTCGAAGAATTCTGCAAAGACACTGGTTTTCAGTAAAGGATTTGCTTGGCATGACGCAATTGGTGTTGATGTCAACGAATGCTTAAAGAGTGTACTTGATGAGCGAGGTCTAAACGTTGAGCCGGCGGCAATCTTAAATGATACCACGGCGACTCTCCTTGCTGGGTTTACGAAGGACATAAACACAAATATAGCTTGTATTCTTGGTACGGGCCATAATATGTGTTTCATAAACTCTAACGGTGAGGCGATCAACACGGAAAGCGGAGGATTTAACAGTCCTGAAATCCCACTTACCGAGTATGATGAGGAATTCTTAAACGAGATTCCTAAGGAAAGAAGCTGTTTGCTCGAAGCTCTTGTGGGCGGAAAGAACATAGCAAAACTGGCTCGAGTAGTCATTGATTCGTTGGTTGAAAAAGGATGTGTCAAGCAATTTGACCAGATAACGCCTGAGATGATGTCTGCATCGATTGTAGGCGATCTTGATACCCTCGATATGTGGCAGAACTGCGCATTACGAGAAGTATCTAAGATTATCTATTGTAGGGCGGCGCACTTAATTGCGTGTGAGCTTGTGGCAGTGTTTAGGTATCTCGGTGTTTCCGAAGGCAGTTATGCAGTAGCATTTGACGGCTCTGTATATGAAAAAGTGCCGTACTTTAGAGAGTGCTTAACGAAGGAACTTGGAAAGCTTTCCGGTGACATTCGGATTTCGCATATGCTCGTAAAAGACGGTTCTAGTGTAGGAGCTGTAATTGCTTGCGCAATTGAGTCGTAAGTAAAACGAAATAGGTTGCTAAAATTTTTAGCAACCTATTTTTTGTTCCTACATTTTTTCCTTGACATTCTAGTAAATTTATGGTAACTTAGAGAAGTAATAAGTAAAAGCTGTGAAGAGGAATAGTAAATGCTATGTAATGTTTAGAGAGAAGTTGGATGGTGAAAAACTTTGATTAGTAGCGTTGAACCAGCCTTGGAGTTGCGGACTGAAAAAATTAAGTCTAGCCGGGTTCTACCGTTATATAGATATAGTATGTATGTACTAAATGAGAGCAGAAATTATTTTCTGAAATTAGGTGGTAACACGGATTTATTCGCCCTAAGTTGATTTATTCAACTTAGGGTTTTGTTTTTTTAAGAAAGGAGAAATGAGTATGAAAAACAAAGCAATTACAAGTAGAGATGTAGACTTTGCACAATGGTACACAGATGTAGTACGTGCTGCACGACTTGCAGCATATTCAAATGTTAAAGGTTGTATGGTAATAGAGCCTAATGGATATGCAATTTGGGAAAAAATTCAGTCTGTAATGGACGGAATGTTTAAGGCAACAGGACACCAAAATATATATATGCCTGTACTAATTCCTGAGAATTTAATGAAAAAAGAAGGAGAGCTAATTGAGGGGTTTGCTCCGGAAGTAGCTTGGGTTACACAAGGTGGACAAAACGAATTAGATGAGAGAATGTGCATTCGCCCTACATCTGAGACTTTGTTTAGTGACTATTACAGTAACATAATTAATTCATATAGAGATTTGCCTAAAAAATATAATCAATGGTGTAATGTAATGAGATGGGAAAAAGAAACAAGACCTTTCTTACGTAGCAGAGAGTTTTTATGGCAAGAAGGACATACAATCCATGAAACAGCAGAAGAAGCTGAGAAAGAAACACGTGATATGTTAAATGTTTATAAGAAATTTTTTGAAGAATATTTGGCAATTCCTGTTGTAACCGGAAAGAAAACTGAAAAAGAAAAATTTGCAGGGGCAGAATATTCTCTAACAATAGAAGCATTAATGTATAATGGTGTATCTTTGCAATCAGGTACAAGCCATTACTTTGGTCAAAAGTTTTCTAAAGCATATGACATAACATTCTCAAACAGAAACAATGAACTAGAATATGTATATCAAACTTCTTGGGGAACAACAACAAGAATGATAGGTGCATTAATAATGGTTCATAGTGATGATAATGGACTAGTTTTACCGCCAAACATCGCTCCACGTCAAGTAGCAATTATTCCTATTGGTGTAAGTGATAGAGTAAATGATAAGGCGTATGAAATTTGCGATAAGCTTACTAAAGCAGGAATAGTTGCATATGTAGATAGTACAGAAAGATCTCCTGGATTTAAATTTGCTGAAGCTGAAGTAAACGGAATTCCTGTAAGAATTGAGGTCGGCGAAAGAGATTTAAATGAAAATAAGATAACATTTGCAAGACGTGATACAAGAGAAAAGCTTACTGAGTCTTTAGATATTGATGTTGTGGAGTATGTAAAGAATTTAATGACTACAATTCAAAAAGATATGTTTGAGCGTGCATTAAAGAGAAGAGATGAGCTTACATACGAATGTCACGATATTGAAGAAGTTAAGAAGATTATGGATACAAAGCCTGGATTTATTAAGGCGATGTGGTGTGGTGACGAAGCTTGTGAGCTTAAGTTTAAAGAAATAAAAGGAATAAAATCAAGATGTATTTTGGAAGGTCACAAACATATAGATGATAAATGTATTATATGCGGAAAACCAGCTAAAGAATTAGTGCTTTGGGGCATCCAATATTAATTAGAATTTATAAACATAAACTAACCCCTATATGAATACAAATGTAGCAAAACGTGTTCATATGGGGGTTTTGCTATGAAGGGATATATAGAGGAAAGAACGGTTGAAATAGCTCAATACATAATTGAAAATAAGGTGACAGTAAGGGCTGCTGCAAAAAAGTTTGGAATTAGTAAGAGTACTGTGCATAAGGACGTAACGGAACGCCTTAAGAAGATTAATCCGGTACTGGCAGAAGAGACGAAAAAGGTGCTAGATGAAAATAAGGCTGAGCGACATATACGAGGAGGAGAAGCCACAAGACAGAAATATAAACACGAGAGTGAATAAAGAAGTAAAAAAGAATCTGCATAAAAATAATAAAATGTATAAAAATATGTATTGACTTTTATAAAAATATATATTACAATACAAAAAGAGTTAATCAGATTATCGCGGATGCGTAAGCATATGAGGAAAGTCCGGGCTCCATAGGACAGGGTGCCGGGTAACTCCCGGTGGAGGCGACTCTAAGGAAAGTGCAACAGAAATAGACATCCACGGAAGTGGTTAAGGTGGAAAGGCGAGGTAAGAGCTCACCAGCGGTATGGTAACATATCGGCTATGTAAACCCCATCTGGAGCAACACCGTTTGAAGGTTAAGGTGGTCCGCCGTCTTCTACAAGGTGGCTTGAGCGGTATAGAGATATATCGCCTAGATAAATGATAATCAGATACAGAACCCGGCTTACAGATTAATCTCTAATTTATATTTTATGCGGATGTGGCGGAATTGGCAGACGCACTAGACTTAGGATCTAGCGCCAAAAGCGTGCAGGTTCAACTCCTGTCATCCGCACCACGAAAAAGACAAATCTTTAAGATTTGTCTTTTTTACTTTTAAATTTATTCATACATCTCAATGCTTTTTAGTACGACATTTGCAAGTACAACAGACGCGTTTTGCTCAAAAGAATTATATTCTTCGTTAGGCTTTCCGTCCGCTAAGTCCGAAATTATTCGAACAATCATAAAAGGAACGTTGTTAGCCGAGGACGCTTGTGCAATTGCTGCGCCTTCCATTTCTGCTGCAGTAGCGTTAAATTGGGTAGCTAGATATTTGCGAGTTTTAGCATCACTTATAAACTTATCACCTGAGGCGATTATGCCGTTTTTTACTTGTGAAGCATTTACTATTGAAACTGCACTTTTATAAAATAGTTTTTGTAATGTATCATCAGCATGAAATAAAGTCGGTTTGTCGCCATCTTTACCGGTGCACATATAACCTGGTGCATAGCCGAAAGCTGTGACATCAAAATCATGTTGTAATGCCTCCGTACATAATACAATATCTCCGATAGATAAATTGTTTGAAACACCACCTGCAATTCCTGTGTTTATAATTGCACATACATCAAAGAAATCAATCATAGCTTGTACGCATAATGCAGCTCTAACTTTTCCGATTCCACATTTTGCAATTACGACAGGTTTGCCGTTTATTTTGCCAGAATAATATATAGATTCTCCAGTTGTGCGGACAATTTCTTCTTTAAGCGACTTCTTTAATAACTCTATTTCAACGTCCATTGCCCCGATAATTCCTAATGGTTTCATTTTTTCTCCTCCAATCTAATTCTCGATAAGAATACTATATTTTACCGCTAATTGCAACGAATGAGAAAGATTTTAATAATATATTTTTTTGTGTTGCTAAAAGGAAATAAATTAGATAGAATACTTATGTACAATAAAAAATAGGAGGCAGGGTATGGGACTTGTTGAGAATATAAAAACATATATGGAGCAAAGTAGCGAAAGAAAGCTATTTAGTAAAAAACTTGGTGTAAAAGCATGTTGTGTTGAAACTGGAATTTATGATAAAAAATTTTTACAAGAAACCGAACTTACTGCTGAAGCCTATGCTAAAATTTTAGATATGTATATTGATGAGATTGTAAATAAAATTGAAAACAATAATTACAAAAAAAGGCGGTTCTTTGAAAAGGTTGGCCCAATTTCAGCTGACCTTGTAAAAGGACTTAGCCGTGAAGAATTAAAAGAAAAAATAGTTGAAGAGATGAACTTGATTTTTCAAGGCAGTAAAGTAAATTGGCAAGAAAAAAGTGAAATGTTTAGGACTGTCTTTAATGAAATAAAGGTTTGGATAATTGTATACGGAATAGATAGACTATTTGAAGATAATGAAAATGTAAGAATGGAAATGAAGCTAGGCATTGATCAAAAACGATATGAGGCTATAAAAAGCAAGGGCAAAAAGGAAGTGGATGAAGAAGAAGTAAGAAAAGAAGTGCATATTGCTCAAACTCTTTCGGACCAAGAATTTGAAAATTATAAAAATATTGACTTATTAAAATCGAGGTTTCAATCATTGCTATTAACAAGTGTAGATGATGAAACAAAAAAAGCAATAGAAGAGAAGATACAAGCAATAGATAAGATGTCTACTATGGATACCAATGAGATTGGAGAGGCACTAAAAGATTTATACTTTGATTACGAAGCAATTAATAGAAGTGCTTTACTAGGTAGCTTATATGTACCAAAGAACAATACTGTTATAAACAGAGAAGATGAACTGGGTAATATGTTGGTACACTTTTTTGACGATTCAAGATCTTTAAAGCGATTTAATGATATATATAGGTCAAAAATTGTTAAAAGAATAAAACACAGAACCGGTAAGAAAGATGAAAAAGATTTTACGGAATATGAAAAACAAGAAATAGAAAGCGCAATGAAAGACTATGAAGAAGTAAAAATGGATACATCAATAATAAATAATAGTGCAAATGTTGCGTTAAATGCATCTTGCGGATTTGATTATTCGGTAAAAAGTAATGTATCAAACCAAATCTCAGCATCCGTTGTTAAAAAAGATATATTACTTCAAAGAGGAATATCTGTTGGAATAGGCTTAGATAGTAGAGGTGTTCCACTAGAGAATATTGCAACTATATCTGACACAAATATTTATTCAAATCAAGGATTAGAAAATATCCCAACAGAAAATGAATTTAGAGCTTTTTCCAGTTCGGCTTTAGATATGATGTCAGATGACAAGCGAAGAAACGGAAGAAATGAGGTTGTAATGTTTAGAAATACGGATGAAGCATCGATAAAACCATCTTACTTCTTATGCGTGTGTAATAAAGATATAGAGAATGATGAAGAAAGTAAGAAACTGGTAGAAGAATATAGAGCTTTTGCAGAAAGTAGGTCGCTACCTTTTGTGTTTGTAGATGCGTATGAAATAAATAAAGCTAAAGTCAAACAAAAAAATCAAGAAATTGATTTGGATAGGTAAGTGAGAGTATGGAAGTACACAATATTGAACCGGTTTATGATGAAAATTCAAGAGTTTTAATTTTGGGGAGTTTTCCGTCAGTAAAGTCAAGAGAACAAGTCTTTTTTTATGCTCATCCTCAAAATAGGTTTTGGAAAGTAATGAGTTGTTTGCTAAATGAAACATTACCGTTAACAATAGCAGAAAAGAAAGAGATGCTAATAAAGCATAATATTGCGGTTTGGGATGTAATAAAGGAATGTAGTATACAAGGCTCAAGTGATAGTAGTATAGAAAATGTAGTGCCGAATGATTTGGAACGTATATTAAATAGTGCGGATATAAAAAAAATATTCATTAATGGTGAAAAGGCTTTTAAACTTTACAAAAAATATTGTGGAAATATAAGCATTAATGCCATTAAGCTACCCTCTACCAGTCCGGCTAATGCAAGATATAGCCTAGAACGTTTATGTAATGAATGGAAAATAATTTTAGAACCGTAAAAAGGAGCAATACATGGAATTAGTGAAGGATATATGGTTAAAAGAAGACGGAATTGAGTTTGAGAAATACTTAGAAAGCCTTAAACGGGAGGAAAAAATAGATTGGACGAGAAATATTTATAATACTTCTATGCCTGTGTTGGCCATAAAAAGTCCTGATATAAAAAGTATTGCTAAGGAAATTAGAAAGGGGAACTATTTGTCTTTTTTAGACTTGAATATAAATAGTTATTATGAAAGTATGGCTGTTAACGGTCATTTAATTTCTTCAATAAAAGATTTCTCTACAATGAAAAGATATTTAGACAGGTATAGCCAAAGCGTAGAATGTTGGGCTACTTGCGATTTGCTCAAGTTTAACGTTAAGAAGAATGAAGAAAATTTCTTTAAATTGTCAGAGGAATATATAAAAAGCAACAAGCCATTTGTACGAAGAATAGGAATGTATCTTTTGTTCGAACTGATCGATAATGATTTATATATAGATAAGATATACAAAATGCTAGATAAATTTGAAGATGAACAAGAATACTATGTAAATATGATGAATGCATGGCTACTTTGCGAGCTTTTTATAAAACGAAGAGAAAAAACAATTAGTTTTTTACAGAATAATAAATTAAACAAGTTTACAATAAATAAAGGCATTAGTAAATGCCGAGACAGTTTTAGAGTAAGTAAGGAAGATAAAGAATATTTACTTAGATTTAAAAAGTGATGGTTAATTATTTTAATCATCGCTTTTTTCTTGGGAAAATTAAACTGTTACAAATATATTAAATATTTTATTTCCATATTCTATCCATTGAAAATACACTAAAATTAGAATAAAATACAGGTATAGATTTAGTAATTTTGGAGGAATATATGAAACACATTTTAGGATATGCAAGAAAAGCTATTAATGATTTTGGAATGATAAAAGCAGGAGATAAAGTTGCAGTTGGGTTGTCCGGCGGAAAGGATAGTATTTTAACATTAATTACATTAGCACAACTAAGAAAATTCTATCCTGAAAAGTTCGAAGTTATAGCAATAACATTGGATATGGGAGTAGAAGGATTTGATGTTACTTCTCTTAAAAAACTTTGTGAGGAATACGATGTAGAGTACATTGTTGAAAAAACACATATAAAAGAAATAGTATTTGATATAAGAAAAGAAAAAAATCCTTGCTCGTTATGCGCTAATTTACGTCGTGGAATTTTATATGATACAGCAAAAAAATATGGTTGCAATAAAGTGGCTTTAGGACACCATATGGATGACGTGATGGAAACATTTATGATGAGTTTGATTTATGAAGGAAGAGTACATACATTTTTGCCTGTAACATACCTTAGTCGCAAGGATATTTATGTTATTCGTCCTATGATATATACTCCGGAAAGTGAAATAAAGCATTTAGTAAAAAAATATGGAATTGAAGTAGTGAAAAATAATTGTCCGGCAAATGGAGAAACTAAAAGACAATATGTAAAAGAACTTATTACCGGAATTACTAAAGAAAATAAGGGTGTTCGTGAAAGCATATTTGGTGCTATCATGAGAAGTGAAGAATGGAGAATGTTAAAAGAAGAGTGAATGGAGGGTACTAATGAAGAAAATTATATTTGGTGTTTTAATAAGCGGGATGCTACTTATTAATAGCTCATTTGCTTATACAAAAATTTATGATATGAAATCAAGCGAGAAACCGATTTCAAGTGGAGTTACTTATAAAAATTTAAAAAGGTTAACTACTACCGGTTGGCTTAATATAAATATTTTGAAGGTCGATTTGACGGATAAATATGCAAAAGTAGGTATGATGACTTCAAAAGACGGACTATATAACTTAAAAACAGTAAAGGATCAAGCAAACGAAAATAATGCTGTTGCTGCTATTAATGCCGACTTTTTTAGTTGGGATGGAACAGGACTTGGTTATCCTATCGGTTTTACTATGAAAGACGGAGAAGTTACCAGTAGTGCTTATTATAAAAATGCAACAAGTGACACAATGGCAACTTTCCTATTAGATTCTAACAATTCACCATTGTATAAATATATGAAAATGGAATCTGCGAAAATTTCTAATAGTAATGGTGAAAGTATAGACGTAGCTGAAATTAATAAAATTTCAGGCGATTATTTAACTCCTGTCGTGTTTACTCCTGAATTTAATACAACCTCTCCCGGAAATTCTAAATTGTGGGATATGGTAGAGTTTGTTGTGGAAGACGGAAAATTAAAAGAAGTAAGAGACTGTATGGAAGGTGCAACAATCCCTAAAAACGGATATGTTATTTGTGCAAGATTGGATAATGCTTATAAAATAAGATGTATGTTTAATATAGGGGATAAGGTAAATTTAGATATAAAAGCTAATGTGGATTTGAATAAAATGGTTACTGCTATAAGTGGTGGCGGAATGCTTATAGAAAACGGAAAAGTAAATACAGAGTTTACTCATGATATATCCGGTTATCAACCAAGAACAGCAATAGGAACAAGCAGTGACGAAAAAACTTTATATATGGTAACTGTTGATGGAAGAGGAATAAGCAAAGGTGCAACTCAAGTTGAACTTGCTTACTTAATGTATGAAATTGGGTGTCATAATGCTATTAATCTAGATGGTGGCGGTTCTACTGCAATGGTTGGAAGGTTGCCGGGAACAGATTATTTATCTACATTAAACGTTATAACAGAGAATAGAAAAGTTGTAGATATTTTAGGAATTATATCGACGGCTCCAAAGGGAAGTATTGATGAATTAATTGTTTCTAGCGATAGAAACACAATATTTAACAACTATACAGCAAAACTTACTGTTACAGGTTATGATGAGTACATTAATCCGGTTACTGTACCGCAAGACGATGTAAAATGGAAAGTAAGTGGTGTAAAAGGAACGGTTGAAAATGGCATATTTAAACCTACAACAGACGGAATTGCTACACTTACCGCAACATATAAAGGAGTAAGCAATACAATAGAAATAAGAGTTCTAGGAGATATTGCCGAAATTGTTACTCATAGCCGAGAAATTTCGTTAGCGAAAGGGCAAGAGTATAAGATACCGATTACCGTAAAGGATGTAGAAGGATATACTTCGATTTATAATGCAACCGACTTAGATTATATAACTTCAAACGATAATTGTTCAGTAGACGAAAATGGTGTTATAACAGCTAAAAAACACGGTTCGACATTAGTGACTATATTAGCGGGAAGAACTGCAAAAGGCTTTATAAAAGTAAATATTACAGGTTCATATGACAAGGATTTAGACGATTTTGAGAAGTTAAATGCAACATTTAGAGGATATCCTAGCGACTCGGTAAGCGGTAAAGTCAAACTAGCATCTAAAAATTACGAAGGAAATAAGTCTTTACACCTTTCTTATGATTTTACAGGAACTGATGCGACTCGCGGAGCGTATGCAGTATTCGACGCACCTATTACTATTGAAGAAAATGCTATAAAGTTAGGTGTTTGGGCATATTCTAAAAAAGCACAAAATGACGTAATGCTTAAAATGCAAATAGTAGATGCGAATGATGAGTCAAAACTTGTAGAATTATCGAAGGAACTAAAGAAGGACTGGAATGAATATGAATTAGATTTAACTAATATTGCGTTACCTGCAAAACTAGAGAGAATTTATGTGGCACAGGTATCGGGTAAGAAGGGCGTAGATAGTAGTATATATCTAGATAAGTTATATGTTACCTTTAAGTCTGATGCAAGTAACAGCAATATAATCTTGCCTAATAATACAAAAGCAACTGATTTAACAAACGTTGAAGCAGACTTAGGTAAGAATGGATTTAGATTTTTATTCTGTGGTAATGCAACAAATTCCGGTACATTGTATGATCTAATTAGAAGTGAGAAGCTAAATGAAAAGGCAAAAGAGGCAGAGTTTGCAATACTTGGTAGCGGTCAACTCGAAAATGTAGAAGAACAAATCGTACTAAATGGCAAGTATTCTTTCTATGAAAAAGATAAATTGGCTGTTATAAAACTGGCTAATAACGGAAAGGGCTTGCTTGCAACTCATACTGACCAATGGAACTGGTTTGTTACGAAATTATCTGAAACAAAGGCTAAGAATTTAATGATTGTTATGCCTGATGAAGTGGAAAATAGTTTTAGTGATGCCCAAGAAAAGAAGTTGTTTAAGGAAGTGCTTCAAGAGTATGAAGAAAAAAATAATGCAACAGTTACATTTTTAGTACTGGGAGAAGAGTCAACTTTCTCTATGTACGAAGGTACAAAAACTATTTTTGCAGGTACAAGAAAATATGATAATGTAAGAAGTAATGTTTACGGAGACAACTACGTAATGTTTACAGTAAATGGCGATAAGCTTACGTATCAAATACTTAATATTTTTGAATAAATTCCTAATATTTTCACATTATAACAATGGGTGAGAATATGGGAATAAGATTAGGATATATAGGTAATAGCAAAATACTTTCAAACTGTTCTACTGATAGAACAGTTTCGGTATTAGCATTAAATAATATAGAAAGTACAGATAAAAAGATTAATAAACTTAGAAAAGTGGCTAAAAGCAACATTTTAAATACATTAAAGGTACTTCAAAATAATGAAAAACTAGGAATAAAAATATATGGACTAAGTCCACGTCTTTTTCCTTTGGCAAATTATCCGGATGCTGAATATTTTAGATATATTGATACTTTAAAAACTGAACTAAATGAGTTAGGGGAGTATATAAAGCAAAATGATTTTAGAGTAAATATTCATCTGGAAGGTACAATTATGCTAAATGCTTTGTCGGATAAGCTATATCAGGATGCCTTAAAGAATATTCAATACCAAAATGTATTGTTAAATTCGTTAGGCTTGGATGAAAAAGCAAAAATAATTGTAAATTTAGGTGGGGCATATACAAATAAAAATGACGCAATAGAAAGATTTAAAATTACATTTTCCGACTTAGATGAGGCAATAAGAAAAAGAATTGTATTGAATAATTCAGACAATTCGATAGATGTAGAATCAACACTGAAGGTATGCGAAGAGTTTTCAATTCCATATTACTTAAATGCAAATGTAGGTGGAATAGACAAAAAATTAATAGATAAGTGCACAAAAAGTTGGGAGAGAACTGATTTACCGGCACTATTAGGATTAAGTTCAAATGGAAGTTTGGTTAAGATTGCAGGGTTAAATAAAAATTTGGATGTTATCTTAAATACAGCTGAAAAGGACAAAGATATTTTAAAAATGACAAAAAAATAATTTTTTTTGAAAATTAGTATTGACATTTATTATAAAATATTTATAATAATATAAGTAATGCTTATGCAGCATTAGCTCAGTTGGTAGAGCAACTGACTCTTAATCAGTGGGTCCCCGGTTCGAGCCCGTGATGCTGCACCAATAAAGGTTCTCAATTGGTTGAGAACCTTGTTTTTTTCGTACTGAATTATTGGTTAAATTTATATCTTGACAATACCATATAATTCAAGTAACATATAGGAAGTTATCTATATTAATTTTGCAGAGAAATTTTTGCAAACTTAGAGGAGGAATGTAGTATGCCTGATAAAGAAGTTGTATTGACTTATGAGGGACTAAAGAAATTAGAGGAGGAACTTGATTACTTAAAAACTACTAAGAAGAAAGAAGTAGCTGAAAGAATTAAGGAAGCTAGAGGGTTTGGAGACCTTTCTGAAAACTCTGAATATGATGATGCGAAAAATGAACAAGCTGAAGTTGAAGCTAGAATTATAACTATTGAAAATATGCTTAGAAATGCTAAGGTTATATCTGACGATGATATCGATTCTAAAACTGTTCAAATCGGAAACAAGGTTACTGTTTTAGATGTAGAAATGAACGAAGAAATAGAGTACACAATCGTTGGACCTACTGAAGTAGATATTATGAACAATAAAATCTCTAATGAATCACCTATGGGAGAAGCGTTAATCGGAAAGAAGAAAGGCGCAAAGGTTAAAGTTCTTGCTCCTATTGGAGAAATAGAATACAAAATTGTTAATATCACAAAGTAAAAGAACTAAATATCTAAATAATGCATATAATAATGAAGAATTAATTTAATGTTAATTCTTCATTTTTTTTGCTGACTTTTGGTCGGGATGGAGGTTTATATGAGTGATTTTTGCGGTATTGTTAAAAAGGAACAAGGTTATTCAGATGTTTTGAATGGTGAGGAACAAAAGATTTATAAGTACAAAGGTGAAACTTACATTGTGAGCTATGACGGAGAGATATACAACAAAGAAGAAATAAGAGAGGAACTTATATCAAGGGGAGATTATTTCAACACAGATGATGAGGAAGAAATTGTACTAAAATCATATTTAGCTTGGGGCAAAGAGGCATTGAATAAGTTTGAAGGTGTATTTTCAATTGCAATTTATAGTGTTGATTCAGGAAGGCTGTTTTTGGCTCGTGATCCAATAGGTGCAAAGGCTATGTTTTTTTCTGTAATTAAGGATGATATAATTTTTTCTAATAACGTAGGAAATATAGTTAAATCTAAATATGTTTCTCCTGAGGTTACTTATGAAGGGATAGCTGAATTAATGACTTTAGGCCCTTCAAGAAGACAGAATAGTGCAATATTTAGAAACATAAGCCAACTAGAACCGGGAAGTTACTTAGAATTTAAGTATCCAAATGCTAATATAGCAAAATATGCTGAATTTGAAGCATATGAACATAACGATTCTTTTGAGGATACTGTAGATAATGTGCGAGAAATACTTATTGATTCTATATTAAAACAGTATCCTAAAGACCAAAAAGTTTGTACATTACTGTCGGGCGGACTAGATTCAAGTATTGTCACAACTGTTGTGGCTGAGGCTGCCCGTGAAGAAGGTAGAACATTAAGAACCTTTTCGGTGGACTATGAAGGAAATGAAACATTCTTTGAGGCAAACGATTTCCAACCTAATTCTGATGGTGAATGGATAAAAAAGATGGTGGACTTTCTTGGAACAGAACATACGAATATAAGACTAACTAGTGAAGAACTTGTGGAATCTTTAGAAAGTGCAATGATAGCTAGAGGATTTCCTGGAATGGGAGATATAGATACATCTCTTCTAAGATTCTGTGGAAAGATGAGTGAATTTGCAGGAATAGGAATGGGAGGAGAATGTGCTGATGAGGTCTTTGGAGGATATCCTTGGTTTCACAGAGAGGCATTAATAGATTCGGATTTCTTCCCTTGGATACGTTCTGTTGCGGAGAGAGGCGAGTATGTTAATGAAGAGATAAAACATAATGTGGATATAGTAAAGTTTGCAAAGGATGTATATAGCGATGAATTAAAGAAAGTTCCTGTTTTGGAAGGCGAAACGCAAAGGGAAAAAAGAATAAGAGAAATTGGATATTTAACATATAGATGGTTTTTACCTGTTTTACTGGAGCGTCAAGATAAAATGGCGGCTAAAGCTAATTTTAAGGTTAGAGCACCGTTCTGCAACTTTAGTCTTATGAAATATGTATATAACATTCCTTGGGATTACAAAGTGATGGGCGGTATGGAGAAGGGACTGCTTAGAACAGCCTTTAAGGATTTACTTCCTAGTGAGGTAATTGAAAGGAAAAAGAGTCCGTACCCTAAGACATTTAATCCGAAATATAGAGAGCTTGTTATAAGAGAACTAAGTCACATTATTGAAAATCCTACATCTCCTATTTTAGATGTTATTGATTTAGATAATGTACGTCGACTTATTAATGAAGAAGAAACGGCGAACAGACCTTGGTTCGGTCAATTAATGCGTGGCCCACAAGTAATGGCATTCTTGATTCAAGTAAACAGTTGGCTAAAAGAATACAAGGTATCCATAGTCTAAGGTGGTGATGGGCTATTTTTAGAAGGAGTGCGGCAAATAAAATAAAGAAGAGATTTGCAGATATTGGCGATTTGCCTAGTGAACTTGTGACTAATCGTTCACGTATGGTAATGCTTGGCAACACTGAATTTATGATTGAAAATTATGATGGAATTATTGAATACGAAGTGAATAGAATTAGAGTAAGTACTGCTTCGGGTAAAGTTGCCATCATAGGTGAAGATTTAACTATTAGTGAATTGGATAATGAAGAATTACTCGTTAGTGGTTGTATAAAAAGTATAGAACTTGAAGGGAATGAGTAATCTTGGGAGACAATTTATTTACAAGGACTGAGAAATTTTTTAGAGGATATGTTACTGTGTGTGTAGAGGGGATATTCTTAGAGAAGTTTACTAATCTTTGTGCGGTAAATTGTCTCCCTTTTTGGAATGTAAAGAGATATGGAATGGCGAAAATGTCCGGTTATACGACTATTCCGGGATATAGAAAGATGAGAAATGTAGCGAAGAAGTGTGGCTGTAGAGTAAAACTGAATAGACGGAGAGGTGTCCCGTTTATTTTACATAAGTACAGGAAAAGAAAGATTTTTGCTATTGGAATTGTTTTGTTTTTAGTGTTTATTAAACTAAGTGGGTTATTTGTATGGCAGGTAGACGTTGTGGGGAATGTGTCGCCGATTAGCGATGAGATTTTGGCACAGGTGGAGGAGCTTGGAGTAAAGAGAGGGACATTAAAAAGTGAAATTAATATAAGAGATATGGCAAGTAAATTAATGGTGAAAAGAAGTGACTTAAGTTGGGTCGGGGTAGAGATTGATGGTATGAGGCTAAAGGTTAGAGTGGTGGAGAAGGCTAAAGTGCCGGAGAGAATTGATGAAAATGCTGTTTGCAATATAGTGGCAAGTAAGCCTGGAATGATTATAGGAATTAACACATTACAAGGTACACAAATGGTAGAAGTTAACGATATTGTGGATAAAGGAGATGTTTTGGTTTCAGGGATAATTGAGATGCAACAGTTCCCGGATAAAACTCAGCGAGTTCATTCGTTAGCAGAGATAGAGGCAAAGGTTTGGTATGAAAGAAGTAAAACATTAAAACTATCTTCTGCTCGTCCAAATGAAGAAATTGAACTAATTGCATACAATATTGCGTTAGATAAGATAAATAAGGAGATACCTAAGGAAGCAAAGGTTTCTAATGTGTCGAAGGCCGTTAAGTATGGAGAGGGAAGCGTTACTGTGGATGTTATTGTAGAGACGGTGGAGGACATTGGTGTGGAAGTGGGGATGTAGAACAAAAAATGTCTAACATTTATTTTCTATTTGAGAAACAGTGTAAGCAAAAATAGTATAATATATTTCCTTTTTGGAAACAATATGGTATAATATAAATAGGATTGAAAAGAGGTGAGGTTATGAGTTTAGGCGATAAAATAAAAAAATATAGGGAAGAAAATAAAATGACTCAAAGAGACATCGCAGAAATATTGGAGGTAGAACCTGGAACAGTTTCTAAATATGAGGCTGGAATGTTAGAACCTAATATTAAGGCTATAAAAAGATTATCTGAAACGTTTGGAATTACAACAGATGAATTGCTAAGAGAAGATGATGAAACATTTGATGTATTAAAAGTGAATGTTTTAGAAGTGTTAAAAGAACAAAAAGAATTGAAACTAAAAGGAAATCTATATCATAACACTCAAATCACTTTTACATATAACACAAATCATATTGAAGGAAGTAAGTTGACAGAAGATCAAACAAGATACATTTTTGAAACTAACACAATATTATTTGAAGGTGAAACAGTAGCAAGTGTAGATGATATATTGGAAACAGTAAATCATTTCAAATTAGTTGATTACATGTTAGATGTTGCACAAGAAAATCTAACAGAAGAAATGATGAAAAAATTTCATGTAATATTAAAAGAAGGAACAATGGATAGTAGACAATCATGGTTTAATGTTGGAGAATATAAAAAGATTGTAAATGAAGCGGGAGTGATGAAAACGACACCACCTAAGGAAACTCCAAAGGCAATGCAAAAATTAATGGAATGGTATAACTCACTATCTAAAGTAACAATAAAAGAGATAATTGAATTTCATGCAAGATTTGAAAAAATACATCCATTTCAAGATGGCAATGGAAGAGTAGGAAGAATGATAATGTTTAAGGAATGTTTAAAGAACAATATTATTCCATTTATCATATTAGACAAAGACAAATTATTTTATTATAGAGGGCTAAAAGAATATCAAGGGAATAGGGAAAAAGGATATTTGATAGATACGTGCTTAAATGCACAAGATCAATATATCAAAATGTTAGAATATTACTTGAAGTAATCTAAAAGCAAGTAACTTCTGTTTTTTCTGTATCCATAATCTACCATAAATTTTGACGGCGGAAATGGTAGATAAGGTTAATATTACAAAATAATTTACACTAAAACAAAACAACTTAATGCTTATAGCTGTAACACTTTGAAACATTTAAAAACAATTCGAAATAATAGGTAAAATAAGCAAGAGTACGCTCATAACCCAAAGGTCGCAGGTTCGAGTCCTGCCCCCGCAACCAAAGAAACAGTAAAACCTTACAGGCATATGGCTTGCAAGGTTTTATTTTTTTGTCTTCTACTCTAAAATTAGTGGATTTGACAGTCATTTGACAGCCACCGACACGGAAAATATGGAAAAATTGGAAACCTATGAAGAGGAATTTTTGATATTGTTGTCGTAGTAACATATATGAAAAAAGTAAATAACATAAAAAACAAACATATCAAACATGCTACACTAAACCCAAATTTACCAAAAATAATTTGGAATTTTTTGTGAGTATTCGGTAGATTTTTGGTATAAAGTTATGATATTATAAACAGTGAAATACAAAAGAAACAGAGGTAGTAAATATGAGTAAAAAATATAAAGTTTTAGATTTATTTTGTGGTGCAGGTGGATTAAGTAAAGGATTTGAAATGGCTGGATTCGATATCGTTGGTGGTGTTGACTTTAACCAGGAAGCGATAGATACATATAATCATAATTTTAAAAAAGCGAAAGGAATTTGTTGTGATATACTAAATTTATCTGACGAAGAAATAGAAGAGTTCCAAAAATTAGATGAAAGAGTCAGCTCGATAGAAAAAGAACCTGCAAATGATTTCAAAGAAATAAAGAAACAAATAAGAAATTCAACCATAAGTGTGATAATAGGAGCTGTTATTGGAGCTATTATTACACTGCTTTTAAAATGAGAGGAGCTAAAAATATGAAAGAAAAAATAGTAAAATTAATAAATGTGAAAAGTATTGTAACCATTGTGCTTACGGTACTTTTTTTATATTAGCACTAAAACAAATTATAGATAGCAATGCAGTAATTACCATTTACACAACTGTAATAGCTTTTTATTTTGGAACACAATTTGAGAAGAAAGGAACAGAAACAAATGAAGATAATACAGAACTACCCAACAAATAATAATTGTTATCTAAAAGGACAAACAATTAAAATTAATGGAATTATGGTACATTCTACTGCTTGTCCAGGAGTCAAAGCAAGCAACTTTTTAAAAAGTTGGGATACAGCGAAACCAAACGGTAATTCAGTATGTGTTCATGCATTTGTAGATGACACAGGAATATATCAAACACTTCCGTGGAATTACCAAGGATGGCACGCAGGTGGTAATGCAAATAATTCGTATATAGGATTTGAAATATGTGAGCCGAAAGATTATTCTGACAAAGAATATTTCCTAAAAGTAAAATCGGAAGCGGTAAAATTATGTGTGTATTTGTGCAAAAAGTTCAACTTAGCCCCCGAATCAATATTAACTCATTGCGAGGGATATAAATTAAAAGGAAAAACATTTGCTTCTAATCATGCAGACATATATCACTGGTGGAAAAAATATCATAATTACACGATGAATGACTTTAGAAATGAAGTGAAAAAAGCTTTAGAAAGTGAGGAAAAAAAGATGAAATTTAATACAGGAATAGAAGCATTAAATTACTTAACAGAAAAAGGCAGAATTACAAATAAAGAATATTGGCAAAAAGTATTAGATACAACTAGAAATACTGAATACTTATTCATAAAATGGGCTCAAGATGTATATTTGCTTGAAAAATAATGATATAATATCACAATAAATAGTAATTTGTAAGGCAAGTAAATAATACTTGCTCTTTTTTTACATAAAATATTGTAGCCTTTTTTGATGTTAAAAGATGTTAATAGTAGAAAGGAGTTTTTTATATGAGCTTGCAAGCAAACAAGAAAATTAATTATCAAGAAACCGTAGAAAAATACAGCAACATGGTATATAGACTAGCATATTTCTATACAAATTCAAAATATGATTCAGATGATATATATCAAGATGTATTTTTAAAATATTTACAAAATAAAAAAATTTTTGAAAATGAAGAACATAAAAAAGCGTGGCTAATCAAAGTTACTATTAATAGCTGTAAGAAGATGTGGATTTCTTCTTGGAAAAGAAAAATAATTTCGCTCAATAATGATGAAATAAAATTTGAGATGGAAGAAGATATTGGATTATATAATGAAATAAAGAAACTCCCCCAAAAATATAGAACAGTAATACACTTATTTTATTATGAGCGATATTCGATAAAAGATATTAGTGAGATTTTAAGGCAAAAGGAATCAACAATTAGAACTTGGTTGACTAGAGCTAGAAAATTATTAAAAAAACAAATCAAGGAGGAAGATTTCGATGTTTAAGCAAAGGTATGAAAGATTAAATAATTCTGTAAATCCAAGTCAAGAATTAGTAAATAAAGTTAAAGGTTTATCTGAAACAAAAAATACTAGATACAATAGAGTTTTATTAAAACCTGCTGTTGTATTGATGACACTAATTATAACTTATTGTAGTATACCAGTTTTAGCAGTAAATGTGCCAATTATTTATGACTTAATGTACCAAGTATCTCCATCAGTTGCTCAATATTTTATGCCAGTGCAAAAATCTTGTGAAAGTAATGGTATAGAGGTTGAAGTTGTTTCTGCATATATTAAAAATGATACAGCACAAATATATATTACTTTAAAAGATTTAAAAGGAAATAGAGTAGATGAAACTACAGACTTAAATGACAGTTATAATATAAATAGGGCTTTTGACTGTACTATAAGTCATTGTGAGAATATAGGTTATGATGAAGAATCTAAAAAAGCAACTTTTTTAATTACTATAAGAAATAATGAAAAGGAAGATATTACAGGAGAAAAATTAACATTTATGATGAGTAATTTTATAAGTCATAAGGAAGAATGGAAAAAAATTAAATTACCAATATCGACTGAACAGATAGAAAAAAATATAGAAAAACAAAAAGTAGTTTTAAATGGCTTTTCTACAAGGAATAAAAAATATGAAAATATGTATAATCAAAATAATGAAATAGTTATAATGCCTAATAAAGATATTGAATTTGGTGTTACAAACATGAAAATAACAGGAATTGCATATTTTGATAATAGACTTCACATACAAGTATCCGCAAAGGATAATTTAAAATTAGATAATCATGGGGAAATATACTTAAAAAATAATCAAACAAATGAGGAAAGAATGTCGGACTATGAGCTACACTTTATTCTTGGAAAAAATGATGATGAATACGAATATTCATCTGAATACTTTACAGATAATCCAGATAGAAGAGATTTCACTGAATATGTATTTGATATTTCACAAGAAGAATTGGAAAGTTATACTATTTATGGAGATTTTATTGCTGGTGGACTTAATACGGAAGGAAATTGGAAAATTACTTTTCCGTTAGAAAGTAATTAAAAAGAAAAATTACAATTTAGAGGGGAGATTCAATTCTCCCCCGTTTTTTTATATTTCAAAGCATCGAAGATAATATTAACTGCATCAGAAAAGCCATATTTATAATATTTTTCATTAAAATATGCGAATTGCTCTGATATATTACCTTCAAAATCAAAAAGCATATCTGACAAAACATTCTTTATTTCGCCAGAAAGATTAAGTGATTCAACGTAATTCATGATGTTATCAAAAGAATGGTCTTCATCTATTTTTTGTTTCATAAATTCTAAATCATATTCAGATAATATAGCCACATCTTCCATACGAGAATCTAAGACAAAATCAAGCATATTCCTTCTATCCATCTGTGCACCTCCCTCCAAATTTTGTTGTATAGTAACTTACAAAAAATAATTAATCAAGTCATTTACTCAATTTTGTTTGACAGTCATAATTATACTACTTTCGGTAGAATGACAGTCATTATACAGTCACCAGAAAATACGAGATGGAATATGCGGAATATATGGAAAAAAAGATAACGAAGCAAATGCAAAATTGCTTAGAAAACAGAACGGTTGACGACTTTTGGAAAGTACGGAAAATACGGAAAATGAGCAGGGCCTAACCCAAAGGTCGTAAGTTCGAGTCTATCCCCCGCAACCACGTCGCAGTTAGCTAGAAAGGCTAGCTGCTTTTTTTATTCAAAAAAGCAGTCAAAGCCTTGGCGCTACTGCTCCTCTTCCGAAAAAGTTTCGACTTCGTCTGCTACTTTTTCGGGTATTTTTGTCAATTATTTATTTTATAATTAGTTGCTATAATTACAAAAACGGTTTCTTATGTCAATTTGGGGAGAAATTGGGGATGAACTCCTCAAACTAGACCTTTGTAATACTATAAATATCAATAAAATTCATAGCTGATAAATATGAGAGCAAAAAAGATTTAGTAATATTGAATTGTTAATGTGCGTTTGTAACTAATAAATTTTCTAGTACATTTCCTGCGTGTTTATCGTGTGATTTTAAAGGATGTACATAGAAATTATAGGCTGTAGTAATCTGTGCATGACCTAGTCTTGCTGATACAGTTGCTACATCTACTTGCTGTGCTATAAGCAATGTTGCATTTGTATGGCGTAAACCATGAAATGTAATAACAGGTAAGCCAATTTGCTTGATAAATTTTTCAAACCATTTACTAATAGTTGATGGTGTAATTGGTTTGCCATCTACTTGTACAAATAACCTATCAGAATCGTGCCAGAAATCACCTACAATCGATTTTTGTTCTTCGTACCATAACTTATATTCCTCAAGTAAAGAAACGATAAAATCGGGAATAGCGACTTCTCGAATTGAACTTTCTGTTTTAGGGCTTTTGGTAAATATTCCTTTGTCAGATAAATATTGACTTGATTTGTTTATGCTTATAATTCCGCTTTTTAAGTCAATATCAGACCATTCAAGTCCAGCTAGTTCTCCCAGCCTTGCACCTATGAATATGTCTAGTAAAACTGCTACTTTGTATTTAACGTCATTTCCAGTTAGCTTTTCTAAATTATCAATTAAAATTCTAGTTTGTACCTCATCATAACATTCTCTTTTGGGTTTAGGTGCTTTAGGTGGTTGCACTCGATCTACTGGATTAGTTACAATCATTTGCCAATACACAGCTTTTGTTAGCATTGCATGTAAAAGTCTATGATGTTCTAAAATTGTCTTCTTTGATAAAGGCTTTCTAGTTTTTTTCCATTGTTGTTTTTCTTTCTAACTATTTGTGTATCATCTTCAAGTAAATTATAAAATTGCATAATGTCAATAGGGCGAATTTTATTTAATTTAAAATGTCCAAAGTAGGGAAGAATTCTAGATTCTAATATTCCTAAATATCTGTAATAAGTAGATGGAGCAAGTTCTTTTTGTCCATAATCACGTTTCCATATTTCCACGAATTCTTTAAATGTTGGAACATTTCCTTCAACAATAAATCCATTTTCAACTTCTGCTATATATTTTGCTAGTTCAGTTCTTGCTTCAGATTTGTTCTTACAATGAATTGTTTTTTGATGTCTTATGGATTTTCCGTCTAAATCATAGCCTTTAAATACTACTAACCTATAACTGTCTTTACCACGTTTTTCAATACTACCAGTCAATTTTTTGCCTCCTTTCATTTTATTTAGTAATAGAGTGTATTACTATGATTTTATTGTATCATCTTGAAAAAAGAAAACAAAACCCGACAATGGAAATTTAAATAAAAAAACAATATGTAGGGGGAAAATTATGGAAAAACGCGAAAATATGTGGTATAATTCAGTATATTAAAAAAATTTAAAAAGGAGAATTTAAGATGTTATCATATCAAGCAAGAGAATATTATGAATATTTAAATAGAAGATTAGTTGAATTTGAGGCAAATATAAGTTTAATTATTGAATTTGGAAACAAATATAAAGATGTTACAACAGATATATTAAAAAAAATAATTTCTACAAAAAATACACCAAGAGATTCATCTGGAACTCATTATATTGTTAAAGATGGTGGAATTCAAGAACAATTTAAGAATATAATTAGAGATTTTAAATCTGAATTTAATTTTTTTGATGTCTTTAATGAATATGCAATATTAAAAAAAGATATACAAAATTATATAATAGATAAGAATATAATAGATGATTCTGTTATGGAATTATTTAATGAAATAGACCAATTCTTTAAAATATATCAATCATTTATGCAAAGTGATAATAATACGAATTTAGCAATTGATTTTGGACAATCAGTCAAGGAAATTTCAGCGTCATATAAAACTATAACAAATGCAT
>CAKSUD010000022.1 GCA_934500865.1 uncultured Clostridia bacterium
AGAAAGGGGAGAATAGTGAAAGATAGTCATATTTTGAGCATTATTATGCTAAAGAATGTGCAATGTATATAATTTTTGTTGTTTGAAAAGTTGGAAAACGGGTAAGTAAAAAATGAAGAAAGATCGAAAAATAAAATGTGCAAAATTTCATGCAATAAAATAGAACTATGAAGCATTAATATAGTGAAAGGATAAGAGAGTATGAATGAAAATTATAATGAATGGCCATTTGAATTATCAATTGAAGAGGAATTAATAAGCAAGATTTCGTTGGGAGATATAGATGCTCTACATAAGTTATATGAACTTACGAGTAATGGGATATACGCTTTTGTACTTTCAATCCTAAAAAATCCTGATGAGGCAGAAGATGTTCTTCAAGATGTATTTTTAACTATATACAATAAAGCAAAAATGTATAAAAGTATGAGCAAGCCACTTGCCTGGATTTATACAATTGCAAAGAATTGCTGCTTTATGAAAATGAGAAAAACAAAGAAAATAGTAAAAATACCTGTTGAAGACATCAAAGATGATGAATTTTTTTCAAAAGTAGAAAATGTTGAAGACAGAATTGTATTGAAAACAGCATTGAAACAATTGTCGAGTGAAGAAAATCAAATTGTTATGTTACATATTGTTGGTGGACTAAAAAATAAAGATATAGCGGAACTATTAAATATGCCACTTAATACAGTACTATCGAAGTATAACAGGGCACTTGCAAAGCTTAGAAGCTATATTGAAGGAGGTAAAAAATAATGGAAGAATATGAATTGGAGAAAAGATTGAAAAAATCCATATCAGATATTACACCAGATGTTTTTTCAAATATTGAGCAAAAAATAAAAAAGGAGGGTAAGAGTATGGAAAAAGGAAGATTTAAGTTCTTAAAATGTGCTGTTGCAGCATGTTTTGTAATGTGTTTGGGATTGGGAAGTTTTTCATATTATACAAATAACTATAAGTTGGATTCTATTGTTGACATTGATGTTAATCCAAGTATCGAAATGCTAGTTAATAAGAAAAGTAAAGTAATAAAAGTAAATGCACTAAATAAAGACGCTGAAAAAGTGTTAGATGGAATGGAACTAAAAAATATAGATGTTAAAGTGGCAACTAATGCGATTGTTGGTTCAATATTAAAAAATGGCTACATGGCAAATAAAGACGCAGGTGTTTTGATAACTGTTGTAAATGATGATGAAAAAAGAGCAAATGAGTTAAAGGAGAAAATCGTTGCTGATGTTAAAGAGACGTTAAAAGAAAATAATGTTGATGCAAGTATTATAAAGCAAGTTATTACACAAAATGAGGAATTAAAGAATATAGCTAAAGAAAATAATGTGTCTGTAGGTAAAGCAGCATTAATACGCGATTTGACTGAAACGAAGAAAGAGTTAGACGTGAAAGAAGTAAGCAAAAAACCGGTAAAAGATTTGGTGAAAATAGTTTTAGAAGATGCTAAAGTAAAAGATGTGGAAAAAGTAGAGGTAGAATTAGACGACGGAAAATATGAAATAAAATTTGCTAAGGATAATCAAGAATTTGAGTATGAGTTAAATAAGGAAACTGGAGAAATTTTGAGCAAAGAAGTTGAAGAAAAAGAGGATAATCAAGTTCCACAAACAATAAAAATAACTAAAGAAGAAGCAAGAGAAATAGCATTAAAAGATTCTGGCGAAAAGAATGTAAATGATTTAGAAATAGAATTAGATGATGGAAAATACGAAGTAGAATTTACAGGAAAAGACGGAAGAGAATATTCATATGAAATTGGGGCGGCGAGTGGAAAGATACTAAGCAAAGAAGTTGATGATGAAAATGTAAAGAAAATTACAGATAAAAAAGAAGAGAAGAAAATAACTAAAGAAGAAGCAAGAGAAATAGCGTTAAATGATTCTAGAGTAAAAGATCCAAGAAAATTAGAAATAGAATTAGATGATGAAAAGTATGAAATTGAGTTTGAAGATGAAGATGGAACTGAGTATTCGTATGAAATTGATGCTATTAGTGGAAAGATACTAGATAAGGAAATTGAAGAAAAAGAAATTATAAAGGATAAAGATGAGAAATCACATAAGAAATATGAAAAAGTAAAAGACACAGAAGATGATGACGACGATGATGACGATGATGATGACGACGATGATGACGATGAGGAAGATGATGATTAATCATAAATATGCACCACATTTTATTTCACCACATAAACTATAATGAGGTGAAGATGATGGAAGAAGAAAATCAAATCGAACTTTACTGTTCAGAAGAAGAGTGCATAACCAAAGCATATCAATCTGCAAATGTATGTTTACCGGTAACAGTTACACCATTTGCTAATGTTGGTGAAATTAAGACCGAATGTTGTGGTGATGCAATAATATCTAGGGACGATAAATGTTGCAAGGGAGCTCCAAACAAAAGTTGCAGATTTACAATAACCCAAAAGATAAAAGTAGAAATTCCGGTAGAGTTTGGTGCTAACACAAACGTTGGCGGAACCTTTATAAATTGCGATTGCACAAGGGAACAATAAATATATTTTTTGGATGCTGCCTAATTATAGGTAGCATCTTTTTTGTGTAATTATCATATATTAAAAATGAATTTGAATTCATTATTGACAAATTTGTCGAAATATCGTATAATGTAAAAATGAATGGAGGTTCATTTTTATGCAAACATTAAAAGAAGAAGTAAGAGAAAAAATAATGCGAGCGGGTTCTGTACTATTTAAGACCAAAGGGTTTGAAAATACATCTATGAAAGACATTGCCCAAAGTGCGGAAATTAGTACAGGAAATATTTACAGATATTTTCTTACTAAGCATCATTTACTAAGTGAACTGCAACAGGAAATGGAAAAGGACCTTGAAGATTTTTTTATGAGTATTCCTCTTTCATATGCCGAATTAAATTCAGAGGTATCTTTTAAGATTATAAAAGATAAGGTTATGGAACTTGCTATGAATAGAGGCGAAGAACTTGATATGATGTTTAAATGCGTGGATCAAGGATTATTCAAGGATTTTAAAAATAAGATTTTAGAAATGTTTACGGAAAAATTCAGGAAAATAGCTGAAAATACAGGATGTGGGAATGTAGATAAAGTTCTTTGTGGAGCTATGGCACGTTCCTTGTTTGAAGGATTTTATTATATAGTAAGGGAAAATGTACAAAATGTCGAAAAACTAGATAGAAATTTAGAAATCTACTATAAATTATTATTAGTAGATTTAGATAAAAGAATTTTAGGGGTGCTGAAGAATGATTGATAAAATAGCAAGATTTATAGTTAAACAAAGGACAAAGATTGGAATCTTTTTTGTAGTATCTCTTGTGATTTCAATAATGTTAATTCCAAGTGTTGTATTAAACTATGATTTATCTGAATATGTGCCTGATTCCGAACCTGCAAAGCGAGGTCTTAATATAGTTGAAGAAGAGTTTGGAATGAACGGTGTTGCAAGAATTATGATTAATAACGTAACACTCGTTCAAGCGAAAGAATACAAAGATAAAATCGCTGCTGTCGAAGGAGTTGATACTGTTTTATGGCTAGATGATGAAACGGATCCTTACCAACCTGTGGAATTCATAGATCAGGAAATACTAAATGATTATTACAAAGATGGTTCGGCGATGATTGAGGTTCTATTTACTGAGAATGAATATTCAACATTAACAAGTAAAGCAGTAGATGAAATTAAGGCAATTATTCCGGAAGATAGTAATATCATAGGTTCTGCAGTAGATACAAAATCAACTCAAGATACGGTTAAAAAAGAAGTTTCAATAATTATGGTTATATTGGTTCCAGTAGTAATTTGTATTTTACTATTAACAACTACATCATGGTTTTCACCAATATTGTTTATGGCTGTAATAGGAACATCAATATTTCTTAATATGGGAACAAACGTTATATTCAAGCATGTTTCGTTTATTACATACAGTATAACGGCAGCTTTGCAATTAGCCGTTTCTATGGATTATTCAGTATTTATGTTACATCAATTTGAAAGAGAAAAAAAGCAAAACGATAATCCTGAGGAAGCAATGGTTGAAACAATAAAAAATGCTATGTCATCCATTACTTCTAGTGCTATGACAACTGTTGCAGGTTTCGTTGCATTGGTATTTATGAGTTTTACAATTGGTGCCGATATGGGCTTGGTATTTGCAAAGGGAATTGTATTTAGTTTATTAACAGTTATCTTTGGTATGCCGTATTTAATCTTAAAGTTCTATCCATTAATAGAGAAAACTACACATAAATCTTTAATGCCTGACTTTGAAGGTATGGCGCGTGGAAGTGGAAGACTTTCAAAAGTAATCATAACATTAGTAATAATCTTGGTAATTCCTTCATACATAGCACAAAATCAAAACAGCTTCTTATATGGCTCAGCTTCATTTGGTGGTGGAGAAGGAACACAAGTTTATGAAGATGAAAAGCAAATAGTTGCAAAGTTCGGAAGAAGTAATCCTATAATTGTGCTTGTTCCAAGGGGAGATTACATAAGTGAAAAAGAATTGGCAGAGGAATTAGAAGACTTGCCGGTAGTAAAGAAAGTTCAAACTTTGGCTAACTTAGTTCCTGAAGGAGCTCCGGATAGCTTCGTTCCTAAAGATAGTTATGATAAGTTTAGATCTGATAAGTATACAAGAGTTGTTACATATGTAAGAACGTCTTCTGAAAGTGATTTGGCGTTTGATACTGTTAATAAAGTAAGTTCAATAGTTGAGAAATACTATGGCGACAATTATGAATTAACCGGTGTAATTCCTATAACTATGAATATAAAAGATATAGTAACAAAGGATTACAGAATTGTTAATTTAATTTCAATAGGTGCAGTTATGTTGATATTACTATTAACATTTAGGTCACTTATTTTACCGATATTACTTATACTTGTTATAGAATCTGGTGTATTTATAAATATGGCAACACCATATTTCGCGGGTTCTTCAATGATGTTCTTATGTTACTTAATAGTTAGTTCAATACAATTAGGTGCAACAATTGACTACGGAATTTTGATGACAAATAACTACTTGGATAGCAGAAGAACAATGGATAAGAAAGAAGCAGCAATTTATGCTGTTAAAGTAAGTACTCCGGCATTATTAACATCAGGAAGTATACTAGTGTGTGCCGCTTACTTATTAAAATACATATCTACCATTTCAGCTATTTCTGAAATGGGTAGCTTAATTGGAAGAGGTGCATTACTTAGCTTAGCACTTGTAATATTCTTCTTACCACCTGTACTTACAATATTTGATTCTTTAATAGAAAAGACAATGTTACCAGAAGAACATAGAATTCACATTGGTAAACACATAATTGCAATAGGAAGAAGAGTACATGATGCAGCTAGCAGAAATGAAAAAATTAGAAAAATGAACGAAAAAATTGCAGTGAAAATGTCGAATGATATTGAAAAGTTAAGAAGTCGTGTAAGAGAAAAAGAGCAAAAGAATAATCAAAAGAAAGTTAATAAATTAAATAAAAAGATTGAAGAATTAGAAAATGCAAAGAAAGCAATAGAAAGGGGCGAATACAGATGAGAAGATTTTTAGCAATTTTTCTTGCAGCAATAATGGTGATAATGAATAGCGTAGCTATTGCAGCACCTACTATGGAAAAAACCGAATCTGTATATGTTAATTTAGATTATTATGGAGCAGTAGACCAAATACACGTATCAAATGATTGCGTACTTACAGGTCAAAATGAAATTGAAGACTTTGGAGTATATGAAAGTATAACGAATCTTACAAACAGAACAGAGTTAAAGAATGTCGATGGAAAAATAGTATGGGACGTAAGTGGATTAAAGCGATTCGCATACAACGGAAAAGTAAGCAATGATAATGCAAAGAATGTTCCTTGGACATTTGAAGTAACTTATAAGTTAAATGGTGTAGAAACAAGAGCTGAGGAATTGCTTGGTAAATCAGGCTTAGTTGAAATGATAATCGATATTAATGCAAATAAAGATGCAAAGGAATATTACAGAAATAATTATATGCTTGAAGTTACAGGCTCTTATGACTTAAACAAATATTTAAGTGTTGAATCTGATGAAGCAATGTTTGTTACAACAGGTAGAACAAAAACTTTAATGTATATAGTATTACCAGGTCAAAGCACAACATTACATATAAGAATAGGCTCGGAAGATTTTGAAATGGACGGCTTAACTTTTGCAATGGTTCCAATAGAAGGAAAGGCATTAGAAAAGATAGGCGATATTGTGGATGATAAGAAGAGTATAGAAGATGCGATGGATGCATTAAATGCCAGTGCAGACACAATACTTGATGCAATGAGTGGAATGCAAACAAACCTAAATGGTATAAGTTCTGGAGTTTCTAAAGTACAAGACGGAACAAATGAACTTCATGGATTAGCAGGAAAAAGAGATGAAGACATCGCCAAAGCAAAAACAAGTTTAGAAAATATGCAAGGAATAATAACAAGCCTTCAAGGAGATTTAGATAATGCAATTGACGGAGCTAATAATTTAACAGATATGTTAGAGGAGCTTCAAGTAGAATTTAAAGCAGTAGACAAGACAATGAAAAATGTTCAAGATAATTTATCTGATATTGAGGAAGCTATTGAGGACTTACCGGATGATTTAGATGATATTAGTAAAACAGTTAAGATAACTGCCGCATTAGTTGGAAACTTTAGAGATTTGTTAAAATCTGAATTGGCAGGAAAACAAGTTGACGTTGCTGGATTAGAAAACAGTTTGAATAAAATAGCTCAAAATGCCGGTAAACTTTGTGTTATGAATGGAGTAGACCCTAGAGGAGGTGAAGCACCAGATGCAACGACAAATCCGGCAGGGGCAAGTGCGTATGAAATTGTTCAGGATTTAACTTCAGTAAATGAAACACTTCAAGAAGTAAAAGAAATAATGAGTGATACAACAAATGCGTCATCAAGTATGCTAAGCAACTTAAGCAAGTTACAATCTAAACTTGGAATTATTGCTGATATGATTGATGGTGATGACGGCGAAATAATAATAGATGCTGTAGACAATATTGATGACCTAGTAGCAAAGTTAAGAGAAGTATTAAATACAGCAATTAAATACAATGAAAAAGCTATTGAAGATAAAGAAAATTTACCTTTAGCATTGGAAAATATGAAGAAAATGCTAGGTGAATTAAAAGAAGCAGATAATGTAGCTGTAAGCTTACTTAGCACGGCGCAAGAAGCATTAAAAATATTAAGTGGAAAATTATATGAAGGTTCAGATGAATTAATGTCAGGAATAATTGGTGCTACAAAGGACCTAGAGAAAATAACAAATCAAAGTAATAGCATTAAAGATTCTAAAAATACAGTAAGAGACGTAATAAAAGATGATTGGAATGAAATCGAGGATAAAACAACTATATTTAACATAGATGTTAATGCTAAACCACAATCTTTCTTATCGGACGAAAATGAGACACCAAGTAAAGTACAATTTATGTTAAAGACACAAGATATAAAAGAAGTAAAAGCACAAGAAGTAGACTTAGAAGTTAAAGATAATACAGGAAACATATGGACTAGAATTTGTGCAATACTTGAAAAAATGTTTGGTTGGATAATAAAGATATTTAAAAAGTAAAAAAGGTGCAGGTTTTACAGCCTGCACCTTTTACATACCTAAAAGTATATATCAAACTTAAATTCCGTTATCACGCTTAAAATCACCTTTTATCATAACTGCGCCGCTAGCCTTAGAAGTTATTCCTCTACCATCAGATTTAGGCACAATTAATAAATGGTTGTTACTAATTTCTTCATCAGTAACTAAGTCGCGTCCGGCAGTTACATCTGATATACCGCCACTGACACTTCCTATTGCAGTAAATTTACCGGAGCGAACAATTATTTCTGTTCCGGCTTCACAAATTATACTTTCGTTTTCGTTTACATTAATAACTTCAAAAGTTGAAGGAGCTGAAACTCCTTTATCTTTAATTTCTTTTACTGTTTTATCAAATGAAGTCTTTAATTCGTCAAATTTATCAGTTAAATCTTTTGAAAGTGTGTTAGTTATGCTGCCTTTTAATTCCTCAATTTTGTTTTCAAAATAACTTAAAGAGATTAGAGGGTCTTTATCACTACCCGGGTCAGCAGCAAATGCTAAAAACATCCATCCAAAAGTTAAAGTCAAAGTTAATAAAATGATAATGTTTCTCTTGTTTTTTAGAAAATTCATCATATGTACCTTCCTTTCTATTCTTCTTCTAATCCTAAGCTAATTTCAATAGCCTCGTTCACTCTATTCATTAAATGGTCGTTTAAATGGCCTATTCTCTCTTTTAAGCGACGCTTATCTATAGTTCTAACTTGTTCCAATAAAATTACAGAATCTTTTGATAGACCGTAGTCGTCAGCATCGATTTCTATATGAGTAGGCATTTTTGCTTTATTAATTTGAGAGGTAATTGCAGCAGCAATTACAGTGGGACTGAACTTATTGCCCACATTGTTTTGAACGATTAATACCGGTCTAACTCCGCCTTGTTCAGAGCCTACTACCGGACTTAAATCAGCGTAGTAAATGTCTCCTCTTTTTACAATCACAAAATTCACACTCCGTATAAGAATTATTTGCATTTGGCGGTGAGTTCAATCTCATTCGCCCTAATACAATTATTTCCTAAACGGAAAAGAATTATTCAATTCGACCAATATTAGTTTAACACAATAGATATAATATAGTCAATTATTAAGGTTATAAAGATTTGAACTCATTATATATTATGTTTACTTTTGCGGTACCGTTCTTGTCAAAATAGGTTAGAGACGCAGGAAGATTATTTTCAAAATACAAGGTGGCTGAATATAAATAGCTATTATTTTCAGGTAAAATTAAAGATATTTTATTCTCTTCTGTTGTTATATCTTTTGATGATTCTGAATTGAAATATGTATTAATGAAATAAGATAGAAAAAGTGGATTTGAGTTGATTTCAGGGTAGTTTAGAGACGTAGATGAAATTCCAAGAGGTTCAGACGATATGTTTAAAATATTTTTATCAAAACTTACCTTGAAATTATCATCATCCAAAAATTCCATAGAATATGTTCCTACTGAGTTGTATGCTTGTAAAGCAGTATATTCAGTGGTATTTTTGTTAGAAAAATAGGTTATGTTCATTTTACAGGTATAGTTTTTTATTGATAAAAGTATATCATTTGGAGCGATAACTTCTTGTTTTGGCGCGCAAGAAGTTAGAAAAACAATTAATAAAATAATAATAAATTTAATCATAGTAAATTATCCTTCCCAAACATATTTTTAGACTAATATATGAGTAGGAAAGATAATTTATTAGCTGACTAAGAAATATTACCAAAATATCTTTTATCTAAACTTCTATATTGAATTGCCTCTAGGATATGGGACTTCTGTATTTTCTCTGAACCAGCTAAATCTGCAATTGTGCGAGTAACTTTTAATATTCGTGAGTACGCTCTTGCTGATAGATTTAATTTTTCAAAAGCAATTTTTAATATGTTTTCACAATCACTATCTAAAGTACAGTATTTATTAATTTTTTTAGCAGTAAGTTGCGAGTTAGAAAAAATGTTATCGTTTTTAAATCTATGCAATTGAATTTCACGCGCCTTGTTAACCCGTTCTTTAATTTTTTCTGAGCTTTCAGGGGTAAGTTTGTCATTTAATTCATCATATTTAACGGTAGGGACTTCGAGTTGAATATCAATTCTGTCTAAGAGTGGGCCGGATATTTTACACATATAGTTATGAATTTGTTTAGGAGTACAAGTACAAGAGTTTTGGATACTTCCGTAATATCCGCAAGGGCAAGGATTCATAGAAGCCACAAACATAAAGTTAGCCGGATAAGTGTAAATTCCATTTGCTCTTCCGATAGTTATAACTCTATCTTCAAGAGGTTGTCTAAGTACTTCTAAGGCATTTTTTTGAAATTCGGGTAACTCATCTAAGAATAGAACACCGTTATGTGCAAGGCTTATTTCACCGGGTTTGGGTACTTTCCCTCCTCCGACTAAAGAAACGGACGAAACACTATGATGTGGACTCCTAAATGGTCTGGTAGTAAGAAGTGAAAAGTCATTAGATAGTAAACCAGAAATACTATAAATTTTAGTCACTTCTAAGGCTTCTTCAATTGTTAAATCTGGAAGAATGGTTGGTATTCTGTGAGCCAGCATAGTTTTTCCGGAGCCAGGTGAACCGATTAAAAGTACGTTATGATTTCCGGCGGCAGCAATTTCCAAAGCTCTTTTTGCCGTTTCTTGTCCTTTTACTTCTGAAAAATTTATGTCATATTTTTTTGAATTTGAAAAAATTTCTTCCACATTACAAGAGGGAGCAGATAGAGGAGCTCCATTAGAAAAGTACGAAATTATATCATTTAGGTTATTTGCAGTTAATATTTTTATATTTTCTATTACACTAGCCTCTTTTTCATTTCCTTCCGGTATGATTAGACAATTTATTTTATTTTTTGAGGCACATATTGCCATTGGTAAAATACCTTTTATTGGATTTATTTTCCCATCTAAAGATAATTCTCCTAAAAAGCAGTAATCATTAAATTTTTCGGGATTAATAATCCCCATTATGGCTAGAATTGACATAGCAATTGGCAGGTCGAAAGTAGCACCTTCCTTTTTTGTATTAGCGGGCGAGAGGTTTAAAATGATTTTTCCGTAGGGAAATTGCAAACCCGAATTTTTTATTGCAGATGTAACTCTTTCTTTAGATTCTCGTATAGATGCGTCCGGCAAACCTACTATTTCGATTCCGGATAAGCCACTAAGTAAAGTGGCCTCTACATTTATAATATAACCATCTAATCCATTTAGGCCGATAGTTCTAACTTTAGCAAACATTTCTATCACTTCCTTATTATGGATTATATTACACAAATTGCAAATATGTCAATATTTTTTAAATGGAATATTTATGCCTTGACAGTTGTTTTTTTTAATTGTAAAATTAAAGAGTGAAATTGTAAGAAATTCAATGAAACTTTTTGCAAAAATTCGCTATTAATATATATAAAGAAAAATACGATATAGATATGTTAGCAAATTCGAAAAAGTGAATTTGAAAATTATTTTCGAGGATATATTTTTCGCGTAAGCGATTTGTACTTTGAAAATTGAAGATTGGGAGGGAATAAGATGGAAACTGGTATAGTTGTTTCTATCTGCCTTATTGTTTTTGCGGTAGGAATCGCAATAGGATTCTTTATACGCAAAATGATTTCTGAAGCCAAAATTGGGTCTGCTAGAAAAGAAGCTGAGTCAATTATTGAAGATGCGAGAAAAACTGTTGAAAACGAAAAAAGAGAAATGTTACTTCAAGCAAAAGAGGAAATACACAAGAATAGGGTAGAATTAGAAAGAGAAATCAAAGAAAGAAGAAATGAAATGCAAAGACTCGAAAGAAGAGTTTTGCAAAAAGAAGAAGGATTAGATAAAAAATCCGAAAGTTTAGAACAAAAAGAAGAACAATTGGCTAAAAAGATTAAAGAAAATCAAGAGCTAAAAGAAGAGTTAGAAGAAAACATTAAGAAAGAACAAGCTGAACTTGAGAAAGTTGCCGGAATGACAGCTGAAGAAGCTAAGCAAATGCTTATTAAAAACATTGAACATGAAGTTAAGTTAGAAACTGCATTAATGATAAAGAATGCGGAAATGACAGCTAAAGAAGAAGCTAATAAAAAGGCTAAAAACATTATTGCTACTGCAATTCAAAAGTGTGCTGCTGACCAAGTGGCAGAACATACAGTGTCGGTAGTTGCATTACCTAATGATGAAATGAAAGGTAGAATTATTGGTAGAGAAGGAAGAAATATCAAAGCGTTAGAGACTCTAACAGGAATTGATTTGATTATAGATGATACTCCTGAAGCAGTTATTTTATCGGGATTTGATCCGGTAAGACGTGAAGTTGCTAGAATTGCACTTGAGAAGTTAATTTTAGATGGAAGAATTCATCCTACAAGGATTGAAGAAATGGTAGAAAAGGCGCAAGCCGAAGTGGAAGACATTATGCGTGAAGCCGGAGAAGAGGCTTGTTATAGCGTAAATGTTCACAATTTGCATCCTGATCTTGTAAGATTACTTGGAAAATTAAAATATAGAACGAGTTACGGCCAGAATGTATTAATACATTCTATCGAAGTAGCTCATATAGCCGGACTTATGGCGTCTGAATTAGGTTTAGACCCAGAAATGGCTAAGCGTGCAGGCTTATTACACGATATAGGTAAGGCTATAGACCAAGAAATGGAAGGATCACACGTACAAATCGGTGTTGATTTGTTAAAGAGATATAAAGAATGTCCTGAAATATTAAATGCAGTTGAAGCACACCATGAAGATGTTGAACCTACATCTATTACTGCTATTTTAATTCAGGCTGCTGACTCTATTTCTGCTGCACGTCCTGGTGCTAGAAAAGAAACTTTAGAAGCATATATCAAGAGAATTGAAAAAATTGAAGAAATTACAACATCATTTAAGGGTGTTGATAAATCATTTGCAATTCAAGCAGGTCGTGAAGTTAGAATTATAGTAAATCCTGAAGATATTTCTGATGCAGAGATGACATTACTTGCTCGTGATATAGCTAAGAAGATTGAAGCTGAAGTAAGTTATCCTGGCCAAATTAAAGTAAATATTGTTCGTGAAACAAGAGTAGTAGATTACGCAAAGTAGTCATAATTACAGGCAACGGTAATCCCGTTGCCTTTTTTACGCTCCCATAGTTTAATGGATAAAATGGCAGATTCCGATTCTGCAGATGTAGGTTCGATTCCTACTGGGAGTGCCAAATTAATTGTTAGAGAGGAAGTGGAATGAATGAGATATCCACGTAATTTAAAAATTGGAGATAGTATAGGAATATGTGCACCATCTTGTGGAATAACAGATGAGAAGAAAATAAAAAGATTAGATTTTGCTTATTTACAATTAAAAGAATTAGGATATAAGATACTTGAAACCAAGAGTGTACGAAAAGAAATTAAGGGAAGAAGTGCGCCTAGCGAAGAAAGAGCAAAGGAATTAATGGAATTATTGGAAAATCCGGAGATTGGCTTGGTTTTATATGCAACCGGCGGAGATTTTTTAGTGGAAATGCTAGATTTTCTAGATTGGGAAAAACTAAAAAACATTGAGCCAAAGTGGACACAGGGGTATTCTGATATAACGAGTATTTCTTTCCTATTTAATACTATTTTGGATGTCCCATCTATCTACTGTCAAACAATAAAGGATTATGCAATGAAGCCACTTCATAAAAGTCTTACAGATGCATTAAATATTGCGCAAGGAAAGCTGGTAGTTCAAAATTCGTTTGAAAAATATGAAATAAAGAATGAGAATGAAAGCCCAATAGCAACATATAACTTAACCGAAAAGGTAGAGTGGAAAAAACTAAATGGTGAGGAAGAAATAAGAATGCGTGGTCGCTCGATGGGGGGATGCTTAGACTGCATAAAGTGCTTTTTTGGTACAAAGTATGATAAAATTAATGAGTACATAAATAAATATAAAAATGACGGAATAATTTGGTTTTTAGAAGTATTTGAAATGAGTACACCGGAAGTTTTTAGAGTCCTTTGGCAAATGAAAAATTGTGGGTATTTTGATAACTGTTCAGGAATTATTTTCGGGAGACCATTGTTTGTCAGAAATGATTATGATATAAGTTTTAATGAAGCAGTTAAAGATGCACTCGGAGAACTTAATATTCCTATAATATGTGATGCTGATATAGGACATGTGTCTCCACAACTTGCAATTGTAAATGGTGCAATACTTGAGATTACTTCTAAAAATGGAAAAGGAACGGTAAAAACTTTCTTTGAATAAGGGGGAATAGAAATGTTTTTAAATTTTTTGTTTGGAAATCCTAGTAAAAAAACAATTGGATATTATACTAAAATATTCTTTTTTATGATAATTCCGGTGTTTGGACTGTTTTATACATTATTTTTAGCTTTTGTTGAAGATAGAGATGCGGATATAAATAAACTGGCAAAAGGGGCACTAATAATAAGAATATTTGCGATTATATTATTACTTGCAATTCTTGCAATAGTGGTAAAATTTATAATTCCTGATGTAATTCCGAATATTGAAAGAATGATAAATAATTCAATGATTTTAATGAGAATATTTAGATAAAGTTGGAGATGAATTAAATGAAAATAATAGTTGGACTTGGTAATCCCGGAAGTGAGTATGAAAGAACAAGACATAATACGGGATTTATGGTAGTAGATAGATTAGCCAGTAAGCATAATATAGAAATAAAGAAAGAAAAAAGTAAGGCATTATTTGGAACCGGCGAAATAAATGGAGAAAAAGTAATGATTGTAAAACCTCAGACTTTTATGAATTTAAGCGGAGAAGCGGTCAGAGGAATTATGGATTTTTATAAAGAAAGTATAGAAAATCTTTTGATAATTTTTGATGATATTGATTTAGAACTTGGTAATATAAGAATAAAAGAAAGAGGCTCGGCAGGAACACATAATGGTATGAAATCTATTGTTCAAAATTTAGGAACTATGGATTTTAGACGAGTAAAAGTTGGAATTGGAAAACCAAAGCCTAATATCGACTTAGTTAGCCACGTTTTAGGAAAATTTTCTGATGAAGAATATAAGATCTTAACTGAGAGCATAGATAAAGCAGTAGATGCAACAGAAATAATAATATCCGGAAATGTAAGTAAAGCTATGAATTTATATAATTGAGGTGAAATAATGGTTAATCTAGGCAATTCGTGGGATGAAATACTAAAAGATGAATTTGAAAAAGAATATTATTTAAAAATCAGAAAATTCTTGGTGTATGAATATAATCATTATAGAATTTTCCCAAATATGAATGATATTTTTAATGCATTAAAAATGGCTGATTATAACGATATAAAGGTAGTAATAATTGGTCAGGACCCTTATCATGAAGAGGGACAAGCACATGGGCTTTCTTTTTCTGTTCAAAAAGGAATTCAAATTCCGCCATCATTAATGAATATATATAAAGAGCTTAATACTGACCTGGGTTGTTACATACCCAATAATGGGTATTTGGAGAAATGGGCACGTCAAGGAGTACTATTGCTAAACAATGTATTAACAGTAAGAAAGGGACAAGCTAATTCCCATAAAGAATGTGGATGGGAAACATTTACTGATAGAGTAATAATCGAGCTAAATAAACGTGAAAAACCGATTGTCTTTATGTTTTGGGGAGCTTGTGCAAGGAAAAAAGAAGCTTTGGTTACAAATAAAAACCATTACATACTAAAAGCAGCACATCCTAGCCCACTTTCAGCATATAACGGTTTCTTTGGTTGTAAACATTTTTCAAAAGCAAATGATTTCTTAGGAAAAGATGCAATTGATTGGCAAATCGAAAACATTTAATCATATAGGAAAAAGCACATTCCAATAAAATGACATGTTGCGGCTGCAACGATGAATAAGTGCCAAACCATATGGTGATATTTAAAACCTTTTTTTGCATAGAAAATAGCACCTATTGAATATAAAATGCCACCCGCCACTATTAGCGATAATAGTACTGGGTTGGCTTTTTTCATTAATAAAGGAAAGAAAAATATAGCAGTCCATCCCATGATTAAATAAATTGTAAGTGAAACTTTAGGCATTGATTTTTTTGCTAAAGATTTGTAAAGTATACCGAAAAGTACCATTGCCCATTGAATTCCTATAATTACCCAAGCTTGCCAACCTTTAATTACAGATAAGGCCACAGGGGTGTATGAACCTGCGATAGCTACATAGATAAAAATATGGTCTAATATATGAAATACGTCTTTATGAGGTGTATCATGAGGCATACAATGATATAGCGTTGATACAAAAAACATAAAGAAAAGGGAAATACAAAAAATAGTTACGGCCACAACATCCATAATTGTTCCATATGTATAGGCTATTATAGAAACGATAGGCATGCAAACAAGTACAGCGATAGCAGGAACTAAATGAGTTACGGCATTTGCAACCTCTTCTCCAAAAGATAATTTTATAGGTGATTTCATATACATACCTCCTTTAATTAAATTTTTTGTTCTATTTAATATATCAAAATAAAATCTAAAAGTAAATCCTTCCACATATAAAAGTATTTGTAAAAAACAGCCGTTTTTTGTCGAAACTTTACCTTATTTTCTTTTACTTTCCACTAATTTATTTAAAATTTTTTTACGATAAGAAATATAGTTAGTTCCATTAAGTGAGTATTGCACCATAAATAACCGCTTGAATATATGTGAGCTAGGGTTTAAAATATTTATATGTACCGAAGGTGAAGGGGAGACTACTATGGATGATATCAAAAAAATTATGAAAAGACAGATGCTACCTTTATTACCGCTTAGGGGGATAACAGTATTTCCTCATATGACGGTTCATTTTGATGTGGGCAGAACCAAATCTATTAAAGCAATTAGTGAGGCTATGCATAATCATCAATTAATTTTTTTAGTTACACAGACAGATGCTACCGTAGAAGAACCGGACGAAAACGGTATATATAAAGTCGGAACTATTGCAGTTATTAGGCAAATACTACGTTTACCGGGTGATGCTGTAAGAGTTTTAGTGGAAGGAATAAGTAGAGCAGAAATTGCAGAAGTTATTCAAACAGAACCATACTTTGAAGCAGAAGTATGTGAGAAAGTATATGTACATGAAAAAAATGACAAAAATGAAGCTAAAGCTTTAATGAGAAAAACAATATCGATATTTGAGGAATATGTAAATTTAAACCAGAAAATTAACCCTGAAATTTTTGCAAGGGTATCAGATATAAATGAACTTAGTGAGCTAAGCGATATTATTGCTGCAAATCTTACAATATCTACTGAAGATAAGCAACAAATTCTATCTGAATTTGATTCAAAAGTAAGACTTGAAAAATTAATTTCTTGTTTAGCAAAAGAAATAGAAATTTTAAACTTAGAAAAAAACATAAGTGCCAAAGTAAAGCAACAAATAGACAAAGTACAAAAAGAATATTATTTAAAAGAACAAATGAAAGCAATTCAAGATGAACTTGGAGATAAGGACGGAATTGCCGGAGAAATAGCAGAATACAGAGAAAAGTTTAAGGCACTTGAATTGCCGGAAGAAGTTGCTAAGAAAACAGAAAAGGAATTAGATAGACTACAAAAAATGCAGTCTGGTTCTGCTGAAGGGTCTGTAATAAGAAATTATTTAGACTGCATAGCAGAATTACCTTGGAATAAGAAAACAGAGGATTATATAGACCTTAAAAAGGCTAAAGAAATATTAGATAAAGACCATTTTGGACTTGAAAAAGTTAAAGATAGAATCTTGGAATATCTTGCAGTAAAGAAGATGACCAAATCTTTAGATGGTCCTATCTTATGCTTATATGGACCTCCGGGAGTAGGAAAAACTTCAATAGCTAAATCAATAGCTAAAGCCGTTAATAGAAATTATGTAAGACTTTCTTTAGGTGGAGTAAAGGATGAAGCTGAGATAAGAGGACATAGAAGAACTTATGTAGGGGCTATGCCGGGCAGAATAATTAACGCAATGAAACAAGCCGGAAGTAAAAACCCATTAATTCTACTTGATGAAATAGATAAAATGAGTTCTGATTATAAAGGAGATACAGCATCTGCAATGCTTGAAGTATTAGACGCAGAGCAAAATTTCTCATTTAGAGACCATTTCTTAGAAGTTCCATTTGATTTATCAGATGTAATGTTTATAATGACTGCTAATAGTCTAGATACAATTCCAAGACCACTTTTAGATAGAATGGAAATAATAACATTATCAAGTTACACTGGTGAAGAAAAATTAAATATTGCAAGTAAATATTTAATTCCAAAGCAAATGGAAAAACACGGACTTGCAAAGAATAGCCTTACAATGAGTCCATCTGTTATAAAGGAAATAATAGATGGATACACAAGAGAGGCAGGAGTAAGAACACTAGAAAGAGAAATTGCTACTATTTGCAGACGTTCGGTAAGGGAAATATTAGAGGAAAATGTTAAAAAAGTTGTTATAACTCATAAAAACCTTGAAAATTATTTAGGTCCGGTAAAGGTTATGCATGATAAGGCTAATAAAAAGAATGAAATCGGTATAGTAACTGGTCTTGCTTGGACTGCTGTTGGAGGGGAAATTCTTAATATTGAAGTAAATACAATGCCGGGAGCAGGAAGACTGGAATTAACAGGTCAACTCGGAGATGTAATGAAGGAATCAGCAAAAGCTGGATTCACCTATATAAGGTCTATTGCAAATCGTCTAGATATACCTGAAGATTTTTATAAAAATATAGATATTCATATTCATATACCGGAGGGAGCAACACCTAAGGATGGTCCGTCTGCCGGAATTACTATGACAACAGCAGTTATTTCTGCATTAACAGGAATACCTGTAAAACATGATGTTGCAATGACAGGCGAAATTACACTAAGGGGTAGGGTATTACCTATCGGAGGACTTAAGGAAAAAGTTTATGCAGCGTATAGAGCAGGAATAAAGACTATAATTATTCCAAAAGATAATGAAAAGGACTTAGAAGAAATATCTGAAAATATAAGAAATAAGCTTACTTTTGTACCTGCGACAACAATGGAAACCGTGCTAAAGACTGCATTGGTTAGAGATGCATTTGTAAATAATGCCGATTCGCCAAAGAGAGTAATCGAATTTACCGGTACAACAGCATATCATTCTGAAGTTGTTAAGCAATAGACTTAGTTGGTGATAGAAATGAAAAACTATGTGTACATTTTAGAATGTAGTGATGGCAGTTTATATACAGGCTGGACAAATGATTTAGAAAAGCGAATTGAAAAGCATAATAGTGGCGAAGGAGCTAAGTATACAAGAGGTAGAACACCTTGCAGATTAGTTTATTTTGAAGAATATGAAACCAAAATTGAGGCTACTAAAAGAGAATTTGCAATAAAGAAATTGACTCGAAATGAAAAAATGAAACTTATACAAACAAAACCCACCAAGCATAATGCTTAGTGGGTTTTTACATTGTTAAAATTGTTCTAAAATTAAAGGCTCGTCATTTGGATTATCTTTATTTTCATATATTTCTTTTACTTTTAAATAAAAATGTGAGGTTGCAGTTTGCATATATGGATATAACCATATGTACCCTATTCCACAAGTAAAAGTAGCAAGTAATATCCAGCCTATAAATGAAAGTTGAAGTAAGAAATAATTCCATTTATAACCTTTCATCATAGCCTCGCTTCGTTTAATAGCTTCTGTTGCTGAAATGTCAGGTTCTTCTGCCATAATAAATAAAGTCATTGAGTATCCGTAAGCCTTAATAATTCCGGGAATGATTAGAAGCAAGGACCATAAGAAAGTATAAAGTCCAATTAAAAAACCTGCAAGAATAGAATTGCCAAATGAGTTTTTATACCCATCAAATAAATTGATGATGTCAGGTTTTTGACTTTTTGAAAACATTAAAAAGTAACTGGTAAAACCTAAAGATAAAGGAATTATTAATAAGTTAATTGCTGCGCTTAAAATGGAATTTATGCTTTGCATTATAATAACAACTGCGTTAGTATCTTTAATTATGATAGATAGTATTTTTGTTAGTACAGCTGTAATAAGAAAAGTCATTCCGGATAGTGCAGAAGAAGCTGCGATAGTTATTGCAATGAATAATAAAGTCATAATTACTGGATTAGTCCATTTCCCTTTAAGTTGGGATAAAGCTTTCTTTTTTTGTTCAGATATTGAAATCATTAGAATTCTCCTTTCCAAAAACTTCATTTAAATAGTAACATTTTAAATAATAAAAGTAAAGATTTATTAAAGTGACTTTGTATTTTGCCGATAGAGTGTGTGAAAGGGCTTTTGAGGTGAAAAAATATGATTAAAAAAGCAGTTGTTACAAGTATATTAACATTAGGTTTGGTTTCATTCGCATATGCATCAAATAATATTACATACTACGGAATACTAAACGGTGACCAAAAAATTAATTCAATAAATTTTAATGATGTACTAAGCCAAGGTGAAGGATATTGGGCAAAGTCAGCTATTTATCAAATATCTTCTTTAGATATAATGCAAGGAATGGCAAATGGGGTGTTTTCTCCAACAACAAAGGTTACAAATGAACAAGCTATAACTACTGTCTTAAACTCAATGGGAAAAGCAACCGAAGTAAATGACCAAAAAGTAATTTCAAATTATTGGTCGGATAAATATATAAAATATGGAATAAAGAATGGACTTATTACAGGAAAAACAGTTATGAGGCTATCTGAAATAGCTGGAAATTTAGATACGATGAAGAAAAAAGGAGTGTATGTAAGAGATGCGGCGATAACACGTGAAGAAATGGCTGAGCTTATTGCAAAGGCGTTTTCGCTATCTTCAGCTTCCACAGATGAGAAAAAGCCACTTGAATTCATGGATAGTAACCAAATAGATACAACAAAAAAATCATATGTTGATGCAGTTTCAATGAATGGAATAATGGTTGGCTCAGATGACAATATGTTTAACCCCAAGAATGGATTGACTAGGGCAGAATTAGCTCAAATATTAAAAAATTGCGAATCATATATTTTAGCAAACTTAGGAGTTACTAAACATACGGGATTTATAGAGAGTGTAGGAACTGGTAGTATTTTAATTTCAGATGAAAACGGAGATAGCATAACGGTAGATTTAACAGGAAAAAATATTCCAACATTAAGAAATAACATACTAACAGGTACATATTCATTAAAAAGTTCTGACGAAATTGAGTATTATGTAGATGCTAAAAAGAATGTAAAATTCATAAGAGTAACTGATGCAAGTATATATGGTGAAGAACAAGAGGAACAAGAAAAGAACCAAAAACAAGGAATTGTTACAGGTAACAGTCCATATTTTTATGAAATAGCTATAAAGGATAAAAACGGAAACGTAGAAAAATATACTTACGGAAGATGGACCGAGATTTATAAAGATGGTAAAGAAACATCTGCAAGTAGCATTATGCAAGGGGATACAGTATATCTTGAGTTTGATAATTTGGGAGACTTAGTTGTTATAAGAGGTGTAACTAATGCAGTTATAAGTTATGCTACTGTTACAGAAATTAGTGGTACAAAAGTTACTATGGTACCTGATGATGGTAAAACCGAGAAGTATGACTTGAACAATGTGCCAATTTATAAAAACGGTGAAGAAATATCTGTGGACAACTTGCATAATGGTGAGTATGCAAAACTAAGTTTGTCACAAAATAAGCTAATTAAAGTAGAAATTGTTGTTGACGAAAGAAGTTGTGAGGCAATATACAAAGGATATATAAGTGATATTAATTTAATTCAAGACAGAATTATTATTAGAAATCCGTCACAATTAAAAGATGGAAAGTGGACTAAATTAACAGATAATTTTATAACATTACCATTAGATAGAAATATGCAAATTAGTTATGAAGGAATTAATATGGCTAAAAATGAATTAGGTGAAAAACAAGTAGGAAAGTTTGCATACATAGCAGCAAGAAAAGATACTGAAGTATTAGAAAAAGTGAAAGCTATGAATATAGGAATAAAAGGAAAAGAAGAAGTTATAACAGGTGAAGTTTCTAAGTTTAATGAAAGTACAGGAGAATTAAGAATTAGTGGTAACTCTATAAAACCATATGTGGATGAAAATACGGTACTAGTGATAAATAATAAAATAGTAACAAAGGCCGATTTTAGTAAAGGCGATAACTTAGCAGTAGTTGTTTCTAAAGATGATAATGGAGATTATATCTCTAAACTAATAACAACAATAGACGAAGTGGATAGCGAAAGCAGAGATGTGTATGCATATTTCGGAAAAGTAAAGTCTATTGACGAAGGCAATGAAGTAATAATGAATATAAGTGCAAGGTATGAAGATGAAGAATGGATTATTGGAAAAGAAAGAAACGCATCTTTTGTTATAACACCAAGCACAAGAATATTTAATGAGACCGAACCTCTTAACTTTGATGAATTTAATAAGGAATATAAAGGCAAAGAGATATGTATTGTTGCATATGGAGATGAAGCTGTTATAATTACAGTTGTTTCACTTACAGATACACCATATATATTTATGGGAAGCGTAGATGATGTGGAAACAGATAAATTTACTGTTACTGATGTTGAGATTTATGACTTAGAAAATGAAGAATGGACTGAAAGCACAAAAGAAGAAGTAAGCACTGTGGTAAATACAGCAATTACAAAGAATGGAAAGTACGTAAAGTCTTCAGATATAAAATACGGACAAGAAGTCGTAGTAATAAAGCCTGATGAACAAAGCAGTGCAGCAGTAGTTTTACTTAATGATTAGGGGGATAATATGAAAAAGTTTTTAATGCTTTTAGCGTCAATTTTAATGTTTTCAACAGCCTATGCATATGAGCCTTCCATTACTCAGCAGGTTGCGGGAAACAAGAATTTAAATTGTAAGGAAGTAGTTTTTATATCCGGAAAGCCGGTTGAAATGGAAGGGACATTGACTGTAAGTAATTCGGGAAAAAGTTCAACGTTAGCGGAATCCTATACGTATAAGTTAGAAGATGAAGAAGGAAATACACTATCTCGCCAACTTACGTTTTCGATTGCTTCAAGCGAAAAAAATAACGGTCAAGTTTCTAAAGTATGGGATTTAACTAAGTTTAGTGAAAGCATAGCTATAGGTGCAACAACATATACTTTGGAAAAGTATGATTTCGGAAGAACTGAGTTAGACGATGTAAAGCCGGTAGGTACTTATTTTGCCGGCAACTTAAATATAAGTAAGACATATAGTGATGGAACTGAAAAAGGAAAAATAAAAATTGTCGGCTCCGGCTCATCTTACGGTTATAATACTTGTTGGGCGAATAATGAGGTTGTTAATATGACATATACAATTTCAGGCACATCAGAAACAGGTACGAGTTGGACTGGTAAGTATAGAACAACAACGTCTAATACAGATAAAAAGAATATTGTGTATATTGAAAACAAACCAACAGAAATAAGTTTTGATGGCGGATTTATGCTATCAGAAAGTAATGTAAGTACACTTAGATATTCTTCAGAATTACCTGAGTTTTATGGAACAAAGATGCTAAATTATATAGTTACAGATGAAGGTTCGTTTAAGTATGAATCATTTCCTGTCCAAACAAGACTGGCAAACTATTCTCTAAAAGGAATAAAAGGGCACTGGGGAGAAAAAGCTCTACGTCAAGCATTTGCACTTGAATATATGGACGAATGGAAAGACAATACGACACCAAATAGTGGGGTAACAAGGGGAGAATTTGCAAAGATTATTGCACTTGCACTTAAATTAGATATGAATAACGACACGAAGAAAACAAATACTACAACAAATACATCAGTCAAAGAGCAATTAGTATATAAAGATGTCCCGGAAACAAATGAATATTATAAGTACATTATGGCTTTAACCCAGAAGGGTGTAGTGAAAGGAACAGGAAATTCAAGATTTCAACCGAATGCAATAATAAGTAGAGCAGAGGCTGTTACAATGATTATAACCGCATTAGGATTTGAAGATAAAGCACCGGAGCCATTACCAATACTAAATTTTAACGATAATTCAGAAATACCAAAATGGTCAGAGAAATATATATATATGGCAAATAAAATAGGACTTATAAACGGGGATGAGTACGGAAACGTAATGCCGACAAAGGCATTAACAAAAGCAGAAATAGCTACTATTACGAATAATATGGTTAAATATATAATTGAAGAATTAGGCGAGGAATATACTTTGCAATAGATGTAGAAAGAATTACCACATAAAAGTGGTAATTTTTTTTGTTTTATTTTCTAGGAAAGTTCGAGCTATGAGTTAAAAATTTAATTTATTACCAACTTATTCTAATTAAAATTTAGCTGATGAAATCAGCGTTAAAAATTTTAATTAGTAGCTCGAACGACCGACAGAAAACAAAAAAGAATTCATTAGTATGTTGACCAAAGGTCAACATAGTGTGGACAAAGTCCACTTTTTTATGCTAAAATAACTAAGGAACGCATAATCTTTTCTAAAAGGAGGAAAATTAAATGGAAGATAAGATACAATATGCAAAGGAATT
>CAKSUD010000023.1 GCA_934500865.1 uncultured Clostridia bacterium
CTGCATTTTCGAAAACAAGCATAAAAATACCTGAAATTGCAATAGATGCCAATATAATACCTACCAAAATTTTAAGTTTTAATTTCATAATAATTCCACCTCTTTTATTAATTCGACATTTTTTCTAAAAATATTAACACAAACGACTTGCATTAAAAATACAAGTCGTTTTATTTTTATTCTTCAGTTTTATCTTCTACCTTTTCTAATTTGGCAACAGAAATTTCATATGCAACTTTTTTATTAGCATTTCCGTTTTCATCTTTTTTCTCATACTCTCTGCTTTGTACTCTGCCATAAACTCTGATTTTTTCTCCAACTTCAAAGCTTTCACAGTACTTTGCGTTTCTTCCCCAAGCGATGCAAGGAATATAATCGGACTTATTATATGCACGATTAACAGCAACCAATAAATCACTTATCTCCCTTCCAAATGGAGTTTGACGATAGTTTGGTTTCTTACAAACAAATCCTTCTAAATATATATCATTTTGGTTTTCTTCTTCAGCCGCATCAGTTATAGAGATTTCTCTAGCAAATACCATAAGTACAAGCTTACTCTTTCCGCCTTCCGGATTATTATATGACCTAAATTGACCATTTAACTTTACAATAGTGCCATTAATTAAACTTTCTAACATTAAAAGTCTTTCTGAAAAGATTACTGGAATAACATCCACACTTCCGCTTAGCCTCTTAACTTCTAAACTAAACTCATAAAATTTTTCTCCATAAACTTCGTGACTAAACTTCGGTTCTTCTACAACTTTCCCTAATAATAACACCTTGTTATTTTCCATTAGTAAATTAGTCAACTTAAACCTCTCCTCTCAAGTAACTTCATATACTTCATTGTATGCAACATACATTAATTATGCGATTGTAAATCTACTATTTTTTCAAAAGTATATATATATTTTAACATATATTTCATAAAAATGGAAGAGTTTTTAGTTAACATTTTTGAATTATGTAAATTATTTCAACCAATCCTTACCATCAGTCATTCTTGCAACAAGCATTGAACCACTTGTATCACCGATTACGTTTAATACAGTAGCAGGTGGGTCAATAATAGTAGCTATAATTGTCAAAATCGGTAATGCACCAACAGGATATCCCATCATAACTAGAATCATCATTTCTGAAATCGTGCCACCACCAATTGGTACTGCAGTAACAAGGAATGTAACAAGTAACGCTGTTCCTATTACCTTACCTATTCCGGCAACTGTACCAATACCAGTTCCAAATAGGCATACTAAGAACATAATTTTAAATACTGAACCTATAACTGAACCGTCTTTGTGGAAACTTGTTCCAAGTGGAATCATTGGTTCTGCAATATCATCCGGAACACCAATAGCTTTTGCTGCTTGAAGGTTTGCAGGAATTGAAGCTGCGCTTGAACAAGTAGCTAATGCTGTAACTGTTGCTGGAATAATGTTTGCCCAAAAAGCCTTAAAGCCTTTTTTGCCGGCAGCAATATATGCATATAAAGAATAAATTACAAAATAGAATAATGTTGCTACAACTGTATATATAACAAATGTTTTTGCATATCCAACCGCAATAGATGCACCAAATGTACCAACAAGAGCTGCGAAATAGCATCCAAGTCCGATTGGTGCATAGTACATAATAATCTTTAATAAACTCATTACAACATCTGTTGCTGAAACAAGTAAATCACGAACAGGTTTTGCTTTTTCACCCGAAATATTTAATGCTAAACCAAACAATATTGAAAATACTATAATTGCAAGAATATTTTGTCTTGAAAATAAATCAGCAAAATCGCTAACAGTAAGTGCTTCAACAGTCCTCTCTAATATAGATAAATCTTCTTTTACTGCCAATTCATCCATATCTAATCCACTCATTATCTTAGCTCCGTCTTCTACTTCTACTAAGCTAATGAAGTATGTACTTAAGAAGCCAATTAAAACAGCTACTAATGACATCATAACAAATACCAAAATAATGTTAGTCATTATTTTACCTAATCTTTTAGGTTGTTTCATATTTGAAATAGCTGTTGTTATTGTTAAAAATATAAGTGGAACTATAACTACTAATAATAAATTCAAAAATAAATCCCCAAACGGACTTAGTACTCCTGCACCTTCGCCCCATACTACGCCTACGATTGCTCCGAGTACTATCGCCATAAGCAAGATTATACTTTGCTTATACGTTTCAAAAAATTTACCCATAAACTACACTCCTCTTTTGATTTATTGTGAAACATGTGATATAGTATAACTACATCTGTGACTCACAATATAATTATATTGTTTAAAATGAAAAATGCAACAAACATTAATTTACGAGAATTTCATAAATTCACGGTAAATTCACGAAAGGAACTTTAATATGCCAAAACACAACTATATAAAATTAAACGACACTAACGACTACCTCTCTATCGGTAATTTTTTTAGAGTAATAAAAGAAGAATCAAATTGTAAAAATACATTCTTACAATCCGAATTTTTCTGTTCGCTATTCGATATTCAAGCAATTGCAGACAGCACAGTTAATAACTACCTAACCGGCTTTAGAGCTATAAACAGTATCTATAAAGAAAAAATAATAAAGAAGAAAAATAGCTTCTTAAAAGATTCTTCTTCTTTTCTACCTACGATCTATAAAATAATGTCTGTGCTTGAAAATAAAATTACAACCGGTTATACAATTGATGAAATAAATAGTAACATTAAACTCTATAATGTATGCTATACACTTTATGATATTGCTAAAAATGACTTAGATATTCCAAAACAATTTTTAGACAACATTCGTTTCCTACTAAACGAAAATAACTTGTATGAATTTATGGCTAATGTATTCTTCTTTACTATTTTAGATAAAAAACAACCTGTTTCTTTTGAAAACAAATTAATGAAATCAATAAATGATACATTAAGACATACAAACATTTCTCCAAATCAAATCACAGACTTTATGAATACACAACTTGAAGAAAGTATGTGGTCATCTTTAAGAAAAATAAATGAGCTTTCTAAAGAAGGTAACGCTTTTGCTTGTCTTCAAATGGCATTTTACGAATTTTACGGGCTTATTGCCGGATACCCAAGATATATTAAAAGCTATGATTACTATAAAATTGCAGCAAGCCAAAATCATCCTGCTGCGAACTGGGCAATAGGTCATATGTACTATAACGGATATGTTGGCAATAAAACCGATGAGGATTTAGAACTTTCCTTAGATTACTTTACTAAGGCAGCTACTCTTGGCTCTACTGCTGCTATTAATAGTTTAGGCATAATTTATTTAGAAGGCAAAATTAAAAAAGTTCCAAAAGATATAAATAAAGCAATTGAATTATTTGAAGAGGCAATTTCAAAAGGAAACATCTTTGCGTTAAATAACTTGGGCAAAATATATGAAACTGATGGCAGATATAAAGAAGCACTAGAATTATTTGAACGTTCTGCCGACTCCGGTGAAAGTTGGGCCTCTAATAAAGTAGGTGAATATTACAGAATCGGTAAATATGTAAGTAAAGACTTAGCCAAAGCATTTTTCTACTATAATAAATCAGATGAAAGTTCTGTCTATTTTATGTGTCCATGGTCAAAATACAATTTAGCAAAATACTTCTATGAAAATGGTAATGAGGAACTTTCTATTGAGCCAGATATAAATAAAGCAATAGAGCTTTTAGAAACTGCTTCAGTAAAGATTTTAGATGCGGTGGAGGAGCTAATATATATTTATTATAAAAAATATCTATCAAGTAATAAGCAAGACAAAAGTTCTTTAGAAAAACTGAAATATTATATAGACAAAATCGAAAATTCGCCAGATTATAACTTAGAAATAAAAGAAAGAATTCAAAATATAATGGATAAAATGTATAATGAAAAATCATCTATAAAGTTTAATTATTAACCTATCCTCCATAGCGTTCATATACTGTGGTATATAATGTTATGGAGGTAATTTTATGTCTTTTGGTATTGCATTATCAGGAGGTGGCGCAAAAGGTGCCGCACATGTTGGAGTTTTAATGGCACTTTGTGAAAACAATCTAATTCCAAGTTCAGTTTCGGGTACAAGTATGGGTGCTATTGTTGGTGGATTATACGCAATGGGATATCCGCCTGAAAAGCTAAAAGAAATAATAATAAAGTTTTCCAAAAATTACAGGAAATATATAGACCCTTGTTATGGAAATTATTTTATGGCATTAATGCAGTTTATGTCGAACTCTTCTATTACCCTACCCGGTTTTATAAAAGGAGATAAAGTAGAACGCTATTTAAAAAATCTCACAAAGGACATAGCTATTTCAAGTGTTCAAACACCACTAGTCATACCAGCAGTAGATTTAATAAGCGGAAAAACAATAGTATATTCTAACATACATCCCAAAACGAATAACACCACATCAAACATTGTTTGGAAAAACGACATTCCTCTACACAGTGCAATGCGTGCAAGCTCTTCCCTACCTGCAATTTTCTATCCTAAAAAGATAAATAATGCAGTCTTAGTAGATGGTGGAATAACTCATATAATTCCAATAGAACTTTTAATGCAAACAGGTGAAAAAAATATTCTTGCAATAAACATATCGCAAGAATATGAAAAACCAAAAAGTACAAATATATTTGATGTTACTACCCACTCATTTGAACTTATGCAAAACGAACTAAAAAACTTTTCACTTGGAAAAGAAAAATTTCTAATCACACCAAAACTCCCCAAAAACGCAGAAATGTTGTCTTTTAACCATATGCCTGAATTTGTAAAAGCTGGTTATAATAGTACAATAGCTGTAATGCCAAAATTAAAGCAACTATTTAGTTAATTTTTTGGCAAGGTATACTATTTCATCAACATCCATTTTTTCTTGATGCATAAGCGTATCTACATCACCATGAGAAATAAACCTATCTTTAAATGCCATACTTCTAAACTTACCTTTATATGCGCCATTATTAAGACTTTTTAGCATTAAGCTTCCAAATCCTCCAATTGCGACATTATCCTCTAGCGTTATAATGTTATATTTTTCTCTTATCAACCTTTTTACAATATGTGTATCAAGTGGCTTAACAGATGCTACATTTACTATCATAGGATTAATTTTATATTTTTTAAGTTCTTCTTTAGCTCTAAATGCATATTGCACCATTTTCCCAACAGCAACGAGAGCCAATTTTTCTCCGCTGGATACTATCTCCCACTTTCCTTTTTCAAATTTTTGAATCGGCGGTAGAGAAACCATATCTCCACCACGTGGGTAACGTATCGCAACAGGACTCTTTAGAGATAACGCATATTTTAATAAAGGTTCTACCTCGCTCACACACTTTGGAGCAAATATGGTCAAATTAGGTATCATAGATAAATAAGATAAATCAAATACACCTTGGTGCGTTTCGCCATCATTTCCAACTAATCCTGCCCTATCTATCATAAAAACAACAGGCAAATTCTGCATACATACATCATGGACAATTTGGTCAAACCCTCTTTGCAAAAACGTCGAATATACTGCAAAAATGGGCTGCAACCCCTGAGAAGCCAAACCCGCCGCAAAAGTAACCGCGTGTTCTTCTGCAATTCCAACATCAAAAAATCTTTCCGGAAATTCGCTCGCAAACTTTTTTAAACCCGTTCCCTCAGTCATTGCTGCTGTAATAGCCACAACATTTTTGTTATTTTGAGCGATACTTACAATCGCCTCTCCAAAGGCTTTTGAATATGTAACTTTGTCACTTTTTTTAAGAATTTCTCCGGTTTCCACATCAAATTTAGAAATCCCATGGAACTTATCCGGTTCTTCTTCAGCCGGTTCATATCCCATTCCCTTTTTAGTTATGATATGTAAAACAACAGGTTCATCTAGTAGTTTTACTTTATCCATTATTTCTGTCATTTCTTTAATATTATGCCCATCAATCGGCCCTATATATCTAATTCCTAAATCCTCAAAAAACATTGAAGATACAAACAATGACTTTATACTATTTTTAATTTTTCTAATAAATTTCACAATTGAATTTTTATCTTCTAAATGGTTATATACAGCTTTTTTTATGTCATTATACCTTTTATTTATTCTAATTCTTCCAAGATACTCCGACATTCCGCCAACATTGGGAGAAATTGCCATTTGGTTATCATTTAATATAACTATCATTTTCGTTTTATTAAAGCCTAAATCATTTAATCCCTCATATGCCATTCCACCGGTTAAAGCACCATCACCTATAACTGATACTACCTCATATTTTTTAAACTGTATATCCCTAGCTTTTGCCATACCAAGTGCAGCAGAAATTGAATTACTGCTATGACCCGTATCAAAAAAGTCATACTTGCTCTCTTCCCTTTTAGGGAAACCACTTATTCCGTTATATTGTCTTAAAGTATCAAACTCGTCTTTTCTGCCGGTTAATATTTTATATGGATAACATTGATGCCCAACATCAAAAACAATTTTATCCTCATCAAAATTAAAGCACTTAAAAAGTGCCAATGTAAGTTCCACTATCCCAAGGTTTGACGCAACGTGTCCACCAGTTTTAGACACGTTTTCCAACATAAACCCCCTAAGTTCCTTTGCCAGTTCGTCTAACTCCTCAAAGTTTAACTTTTTTATATCGATAGGATTTTTAATACTCTCTAAAATTTTATACATTATATACCACCATTAAACTATATTTATATACTATTTATTTTATTACTTTCAAAACTGCTCAGTTCAAAAATCGCTTTATGCCATTCCAAGTAGTCTATTTACAATCTGCAACATACCACCTACAACACTACTTCTCGCAGTAACCAAAAATCCATCAAGTGCACCAACAGAAATAAGTACTAATAAAAATATCATACCAAACTGTTCAAATCTCATATATGAAAAATAATATCTTTCAGGCAAAAGTGAAAAAAGAACCTTTGAACCATCAAGTGGCGGAATCGGAATTAAATTAAACAATCCAAGTCCGATATCTATTATTGCGGTTTGATATAAAAGTGTGTAAATGTAGTTCGTTACCATATTCACAGGAAGATTAAACTTTTCAATTAACACCATAAAAAATAATGCCACAAAAGCTACAACGAAATTCATAAGTGGTCCTGCCAAAGCTACCTTCACCATATCCGCCTTAGGATTTTCATAATATCTTGGGTCTACGGATACAGGCTTTGCCCAACCAAATCCGAAAAACAAAAGTAATAATGTTCCCCATAAATCCATATGACGAAATGGGTTTAATGAAAGTCTGCCACTTGCCTTAGGAGTTGGGTCGCCTAAACTGTACGACGCCAACCCATGTGCAAATTCATGTAGTGACAAGGCTATTAAAACCGCCGGTGCTACATATAATAATGAAACAATAAAATTCACTATAATTCCCATACTAATATCTCATCCTTTTTCATTATTCAAGTACTGTACTTTTTACTTCTTGAGGGCTAGATTTCTCTTTATCTTCTTAGTTGTAGTTTTCTCAAATTCTGTTTCTCTTATTTCAAATTCTCTAACCATCTTATATAAAGGCATTTGCTTGTTGCCTTTCTTTACTTCTTCATCAATTAGCTTTTCAACTTCTTCTTTACTTACATCTTCTTTTCCCAAAGCCTTCTTTATTTCTTCATAATTAGGAACAATGATTGCACATACCTTAGTTTCTAAATCATTTGGCACATCTTTTCCGTATACAACTATTTCAGAAATATATGGACTCTTTAACATATATGATTCAACTTCCTCTGGGAAGATATTTTTGCCGTTTTTAGTTACAATAACGTTTTTCTTTCTGCCTGTGATGTAGAAATAACCGTCTTTATCTCTGTATCCGATGTCTCCCGAATGTAACCAACCATCAATTAAAACAGCATCTGTTGCTTCTTTATTTTCATAGTATCCCATCATAATTGAATCGCTTTTTATTAATATTTCACCGATTCCATCTTTATCAGGGTTATCTATAATCATTTTTGAATCAGGCATTGGGATACCAATTGCTGCGTCTTTAGCCGCACTTAGCGGATTTAGAGCTGCTAGTGGTGATGATTCTGTAAGACCATATCCTTGAATAGTTTGAATTCCGAAACTTCTAAGACCTTTTAAAACCTCAGGATTAACAGCAGCCGCTCCTGCAATAGCTACATTTAGTTCTCCTCCAAACACATCCAAAATATCTTTAAATACTTTCTTTCTAATATCTATATTTAACTTTAACAACATATTGCTAATTGAAAGGGCTAACTTAACTTTTTTAGTAATTCCCTTCTTTTCAATCTGTTTCCAAATTTTATTGTACATATTCTCTAATATAAGCGGAACAACAAGTAATATTGTTGGCTTTGCTTCTTGCAAATTCTTTTGAATATGCTTAAGCCCCTCACAGAAATATATTGTAGCTCCTTGGAATGTCATTAATAAAAATTCACAAGTGCACTCATATGTATGATGAATTGGTAATATTGATAATAACCTATCTCCGGGTTGCGCCTTAAATAAAGCCATTCCGGCCATAACATTTGAAGTTATATTCTTATGAGAAAGCATAACACCTTTTGCAAGTTCAGTAGTTCCTGATGTAAAGAATATTCCGGCAAGTGAATTACTTTCTATTTTTGTTTTCCCATATTCATTATTTCCAGATTCTATTGCCTTAATTCCTTGATTAATTAATTCTGAAAACGAATATATTCCTTCTTCTTTTATTTTAGAATCCATATCAATCGCCACAGTTAAATTACTATTTTTCTGCATAAACTCTTTTACATACTCTCTATACTTCTTTGAGAAAACTATAACTTTTGCTTTTGAACGATTTAATAAATTCTCAATTTCAGCTTTTGGTAATTCCTTATCAAGTGGTACAATAACTCCACCACCACAAGTAACAGCCATATAAGTAACACACCACTCATATCTGTTCTCGCCTATAACTGCAATATGCTCGTTTTTCATTCCAAGCTCAGATAACATTGTCCCTAGTGCATATACATCTTCTTTATACTTTTTATATGTAGTTCCAACATACTTATCATCTACTTTTGACATAAAAGCCATTTCATCACCATAAAGTGCTGTACATTGGTCAAGCAGTTCCTTTAAATCATTTATTTTTCTCACCTTATATAAAGGCTTAGTCATCATTGGTTCCATAAAACTATTCCTCCTTTTTTCTAATACATTTTAACATATTTTTTGATAATAAAGAAGGTAAAACTCAAAAATATTTTTTTAGTACCTAAAATAACTCCTTCATATCAATATTTCCAACATTTTGACGATATATGAGTATAAAATTAGAGGAGGGAAATATATGGATTACACATTATTAGCACCGATAGGTTCAGGTGTTGCTTTATTTTTTGCACTTTTTTTAGCAATTCGTGTCCTTCGCGCACCAAAAGGAAACGAAACAATGCAAAAAATATCTAGTTCAATTAAAGATGGTGCAAACGCGTATCTAAAAAGACAATATGGAGTTGTTGCAATATTTTTTGCCATAATGACCGTTGTCTTAGGAATTATGGCATATTTAGGATTTGTAACTCCTTTTGTACCATTCGCATTTTTAACAGGTGGTTTTTTCTCCGGATTGTCCGGATTTATAGGAATGAAAATTGCTACTGCGGCTAACTGTCGTACAGCAAATGCTTCAATGAAAAGCTTAAATAGTGGTCTTAGAGTTGCTTTCTCTGCCGGAGGAGTAATGGGATTTACAGTAGTAGGATTGGGGCTACTAGATATATCTATTTGGTACTTTTTCTTAAAGTTTTGGTACTCTAACCCTAGTCTAGCCTTAACAAGTGCTGAACAAATTCAAAAAATCACATCCGCAATGCTTACCTTTGGTATGGGTGCATCTTCTATGGCTTTATTCGCCAGAGTTGGCGGTGGAATCTTCACTAAAGCAGCTGATGTTGGAGCTGACTTAGTTGGAAAAGTTGAAATCGGTATACCGGAAGATGATCACAGAAACCCTGCTACAATCGCGGATAACGTTGGTGATAATGTTGGTGATGTTGCCGGAATGGGTGCTGACCTTTATGAATCATATGTTGGTTCAATAGTTTCAACTAGTGCCTTAGCTGTTGCTGCCGGATATGGCTTCCAAGGGGTTTCTATTCCAATGATAATGGCAGCTATCGGAATATTCGCTTCAATTATTGGTACTTTCTTTGTAAGAACTAAAGAAAACGCAAATCAAAAATATTTACTATCCGCTCTTAGAAAAGGTACTCTTCTTAGTGGATTGATAATCGCAATTGCTACATACTTCCTAGTTATTAACGTACTTGGTCCTGAAAAAATAGGTGTTTACTTTTCAGTCATAACAGGACTTATCGCCGGAATACTTATTGGAACATTCACAGAATATTACACATCAGACACATATAAGCCTACACAAAAACTCGCATCAACCTCTGAAACAGGTCCTGCCACAATAATAATTGGCGGACTTTCTCTTGGAATGTTATCTACTGCTCTACCTGTTTTAATCATATCTGCCGCAATTTTAATAAGCTTTTGGGTAGCCGGTGGATTTACAAATTATAACTTCGGATTATATGGCATCGGGCTTTCAGCTGTTGGTATGCTCTCGACATTAGGCATAACACTTGCAACTGATGCATACGGACCGGTTGCAGATAATGCCGGTGGTATTGCTCAAATGGCAGGACTTGATGAAGAAGTTCGTGTTAGAACCGATGCTCTTGACTCACTTGGAAATACGACAGCAGCAACAGGAAAAGGATTTGCAATTGGTTCTGCTGCACTTACAGCTCTTGCACTACTTTCTTCATATATAGAAGAAATAAAAATTATAGACCCAACTTTTGAATTTGACTTACGATTAACCAACCCAATTGTATTAATTGGCTTATTCATTGGAGGAATGCTCTCATTCTTATTTGCTTCAAGAACGATGGAAGCCGTTGGACGTGCTGCACAAAGCATAGTTATTGAAGTAAGACGTCAATTTAGAGAAATTAGAGGAATTATGGATGGTACAGAAGAGCCTGACTATGCAAAATGCGTAAAACTATGTACAAAGGCAGCTCAAAAAGAAATGATTTTCCCCGCAGTAATTGCTATTTCTGCTCCTATCCTAACAGGATTAATTTTAGGTGTTAACGGAGTAACAGGAATGCTTGCCGGTGCTACTGTTACAGGTTTTATACTTGCAATAATGATGGCAAACTCAGGTGGAGCTTGGGATAACGCAAAGAAGTACATTGAAGCCGGTAATTACGGCGGCAAAGGTTCTGAACAACATAAAGCAGCTGTCGTAGGCGATACTGTCGGAGACCCATTTAAGGACACTTCCGGTCCTTCAATAAATATTTTAATTAAGCTTTTATCTATGGTTTCAATAGTATTTGCAAGCTTAATTATGACATTTTCAATTTTGTAAACTAATAATATAATTAATATGCAAAAACACAGTATATATAAATTACTTTAAGGAACGCACTTTATATATACTGTGTTTTTGTGTATTCTATTTCCTATTCTTTTACAATTATTCGTGGATGGTTCTTCTTTAATTTATGTATAATCTCTAAAGTTGCATCATTTGAGCCATCATCTTCAATATTAATTTTTCCTATTAAATCGATTCTTTCGATTTGTCTTACTAGCCACTCTATGTTATGTTCTTGATTTTTCACTTTTATAGTAACGTCTACTTCTCCTCTTCTATTTTCTATATAATAGCTTTCAACTATTCTAGCGATTAAATCCCATAATCCAAAGAGAGCTAAAATCCATAAAATAATGTATTCCATATAATCACCTATTACATATTATGATTATGTAAAATGCATTGTTACTTAGATAAATTAAATGCAAAAAAACAAGGCTCATTTCTGAACCTTGTTTTCTATCTTCATAAAGAATATTATTCAATGATTGAAGAAACAACACCAGAACCAACTGTTCTTCCGCCTTCACGAATAGCGAATCTTAATCCTTCTTCGATAGCGATAGGGCTGATTAACTTGATTGTCATTGTTACGTTATCTCCTGGCATAACCATTTCTGTTCCTTGAGGTAATTCAATAACACCTGTTACGTCAGTTGTTCTGAAATAGAATTGTGGTCTGTAGTTGTTGAAGAATGGAGTATGACGTCCACCTTCTTCTTTAGTTAAGATGTAAACTTCACCTTTGAAGTGTGTATGTGGGTGAATTGTTCCAGGCTTAGCTAAAACTTGACCTCTTTCAATTTCATTTCTTTGGATACCACGAAGTAATGCACCGATGTTATCACCAGTTTGAGCTTCGTCAAGAAGCTTTCTGAACATTTCGATACCTGTAACAACTGTTTTCTTAGCAGCGTCAGCAAGACCAACGATTTCAGCTTCATCATTAATTCTTAATGTTCCTCTTTCTACTCTACCTGTAGCAACTGTACCACGACCTGTGATTGTGAATACGTCTTCAACTGGCATTAAGAAAGGCTTAGCTGTATCTCTTTCAGGAGTTGGGATGTAGCTATCAACAGCATCCATTAACTCGTGAATGCAAGCATATTCTGGAGCATTAGGATCTTGAGATGTTGATTCAAGAACCTTAAGAGCAGAACCCTTGATAATAGGAATTTCGTCTCCAGGGAAGTCATAGCTTGATAATAATTCTCTGATTTCCATTTCAACTAATTCTAATAATTCTGGATCATCAACTTGGTCAACTTTGTTCATGAATACTACAATGTAAGGAACACCAACCTGACGAGCAAGTAAGATGTGTTCTCTTGTTTGTGGCATTGGACCATCAGCTGCAGAAACAACTAGGATAGCACCGTCCATTTGAGCAGCACCTGTGATCATGTTTTTAACATAGTCAGCGTGTCCTGGGCAGTCAACGTGTGCATAGTGTCTTTTTTCTGTTTCATATTCTACGTGTGCTGTAGAAATTGTGATTCCTCTTTCTCTCTCTTCTGGAGCCTTATCAATTTGATCATAAGCTTCATATTGAGCCTTTCCTTGTAATGCTAATACCTTTGTAATAGCCGCTGTTAAAGAAGTCTTACCATGGTCAACGTGACCGATAGTTCCGATATTAACGTGTGGCTTAGTTCTTTCAAATTTTGCTTTAGCCATTTTAAATTTCCTCCTTTATTTATATTACTCGCTTGTATTTTATACTATTAGTATAAAAAAAGCAAGATAATTTTTCATTTAATTATAATGTCTGGAAACGGTGTTACCCGTTTCCTACATTAACTAGTCCTTTTTAAGAGCTGCTCTTTGACCGATAACGGCTTCTTGAACACTCTTAGGAACTTCTTCATAGTGATCGAATTGCATTGAATATGCTCCTCTACCTTGTGTTCTTGAACGAAGGTCTGTTGCATATCCAAACATTTCAGAAAGTGGAACGTAACCGTGGATAACCTTTGTATTTGCTCTATCTTCCATTCCTTCTAGACGTCCACGACGAGAGTTAATGTCTCCAATAACATCTCCCATGTATTCTTCAGGAACTGTAATGTCAACTTTTTCAATTGGTTCTAGTAATACTGATTCTCCAAGTTTTTGAGCTTCCTTAATTGCCATTGAACCGGCAATCTTGAACGCCATTTCTGAAGAGTCAACATCGTGATAAGAACCATCAACTAAAGTTACCTTTAAGTCAACAACCGGGAATCCGGCAAGAATACCAGTTTCCATAGCTTCTTGGATACCTGCATCGATAGGTCCGATAAATTCCTTAGGAACTGCACCACCAACGATTTTGTTAACAAATTCGTATCCTGTACCTTTTTCCATAGGCTCAACTTCGATAATAGCATGTCCGTATTGTCCACGACCACCTGATTGACGAATGAACTTACCTTCTGCCCTAACCTTTTTACGGATTGTTTCTTTATAAGCAACTTGTGGCTTACCAACATTACATTCAACCTTAAATTCTCTCTTCATTCTATCAACGATAATGTCAAGGTGTAATTCACCCATACCAGAGATGATAGTTTGTCCAGAGTCTTGGTCTGTATGAGTCTTGAATGTAGGGTCTTCTTCTGCAAGTTTTGCAAGAGCAATACCCATCTTTTCTTGACTGGCTTTATCCTTTGGTTCAATAGCAACTGAAATAACTGGATCAGGGAATTCCATTGATTCAAGGATAATTGGGTGATTTTCATCACAAAGTGTATCACCTGTTGTTACATTCTTTAATCCAACAGCAGCAGCGATATCTCCAGAATATACTTTATCAACATCTTCTCTGTGGTTTGCATGCATTAAAACAATACGTCCAACTCTTTCTTTGCTGTTCTTTGTAGAATTTAATACATATGAACCAGATTCAAGTGTTCCTGAATATACTCTAAAGAAACAAAGTTTTCCAACGAATGGATCTGTCATAATCTTGAATGCTAATGCTGCAAATGGTTCTTCATCGCTAGAAGCTCTTTCAACTTCTCCTTCAACACCTTCAACAGTACCTTTAATGTGTGGTACATCGATTGGAGCTGGTAAGTAGTCGATAACTGCGTCTAACATCATTTGAACACCCTTGTTCTTATAAGAAGAACCGCAAAGTACTGGTGTCATTTTAACAGCGATTGTAGCTTTTCTAATTACTTTCTTTATTTCTTCAACTGTGATTTCTTGACCTTCTAAGTATTTCATCATTAGGTCTTCATCTTCTTCAGCAACAGCTTCTAACATATTTGTTCTATATTCTTCAGCAATTGCTTTCATGTCTTCAGGAATTTCTTCCTCTCTAACATCTTTTCCAAGGTCATCATAGTAAACTTCACTCTTCATAGTGATTAAGTCAATGATTCCTCTGAAAGTATCTTCCTTACCGATTGGTAATTGGATAGGAACTGCGTTAGCTCCTAATCTATCTTTCATCATTTTAACATCTGCATAGAAATCAGCACCCATAATATCCATCTTATTGATATAAGCAATCCTTGGTACGTGATATTTGTCTGCTTGTCTCCAAACTGTTTCAGATTGTGGTTCAACTCCGCCTTTAGCACAGAAAACCGCAACTGCACCGTCTAATACTCTTAATGATCTTTCTACTTCAACTGTAAAGTCAACGTGTCCCGGAGTATCAATGATATTAATTCTATGACCTTTCCATTGACAAGTTGTAGCAGCAGAGGTAATTGTGATACCTCTTTCTTGCTCTTGTTCCATCCAGTCCATAGTAGCAGCACCTTCGTGTACTTCTCCTATTTTGTGTGTTCTACCTGTATAGAACAAAATTCTCTCTGTAGTTGTTGTTTTACCAGCATCAATATGAGCCATAATACCGATGTTTCTAGTTTTTTCTAACGAAAATTGTCTCGGCATAATTACCCTCCTTATTTAATTTAAGCTGTAGTATAAAATTTCTAATCTAATTACCATCTATAGTGAGCAAATGCTCTGTTAGCTTCAGCCATCTTGTGAACTTCTTCTTTCTTCTTAATAGCTCCACCAACGTTATTGATAGCGTCCATAATTTCATTAGCAAGTTTTTCAGCCATTGTTCTTTCGTTACGTTTTCTAGCGTATTCAACTAACCATCTAATTCCTAAAGATTGTCTTCTTTCTGGTCTAACTTCCATAGGAACTTGGTATGTTGCACCACCTACACGTCTAGCTTTAACTTCTAATACAGGCATTACATTATTTAATGCTTCTTCAAATGCATCTAATGCATCTTTTGAAGTTTTTTCATTAACAATATTAAATGCATCATATACTATAGATTGAGCTACACCTTTTTTACCATCATACATAACTTTGTTGATTAACTTTGTAACAACTTTGTTATTGTAAATAGGATCAGGTAAAACTTCTCTTTGTGCTATAAATCCTCTTCTTGGCACTTTACTTCCCCCTTTCATAGATTGCAGACATTTTGTCTGTTAGGTACTCGGCATTACTTGCCGTTAGCGCTCGTACTAAATATATTATAATCGTACAAGCTTAGTTTGCGTTAAGACTGTACGAATTTTATTTCTTAGGTCTCTTTGCGCCATACTTAGATCTTCCTTGTTTTCTGTCATTAACTCCGGCAGTATCAAGTACTCCACGGATGATGTGATATCTAACACCTGGAAGGTCTTTTACCTTTCCACCTCTAATTAGAACTACACTGTGTTCTTGTAAGTTATGACCAATACCAGGAATATATGAAGAAACTTCCATTCCGTTAGTAAGTCTAACTCTGGCAATCTTTCTTAGAGCTGAGTTTGGTTTTTTAGGTGTAACAGTTTTAACAACAGTACAAACACCTCTCTTTTGAGGGCAGCTAATATCTGTCTCAATTTTTCTCTTAGAATTCAAACCTTTTTGAAGAGCAGGAGCTGTAGATTTCTTTTCAGCTGTGGTTCTTCCTTTCTTTACTAATTGATTAAAGGTTGGCACGTCTTTTTCACCTCCTTAGTTTTTAACATACAGTACATATTTTACCACTATTTTATGGAAATTGTCAACGGTTTTAGAAAATATTTCTTATGTTAAATTACAAAATACAATAGCACTAAAACCCCCAATACTATCCTGTAATACCCAAACATCTTAAAATCATTTTTCTTTATATAACTCATTAAAAATTTAATTGCAATTATTGAAACTATAAATGCTGTTATCATTCCAACAATTAATATCATTAGTTCAACACTCGTGAACACGAATCCAATTTTTATCAGTTTTAATAAACTTGCCCCAAACATTACCGGAATTGCTAAGCAAAATGTAAATTCAGCTGCTATTTCCCGTGATGTTCCAATTAGCATAGCTCCCAAAATCGTTGCACCTGATCTCGATGTCCCCGGAATTAATGCTAATACTTGAAATACTCCTATTATTAACGCAGTCATATACGTAATTGATTTTAACTCTGTAATAGATGCTTGCTTTTTTCTATTTTCTATTAATATAAAAAATACACCATATAAAATCAGCATAATTGCCACTACTAAAGAATTATCTAAAAACATATCTATTGTATCTTCAAACAAAACTCCTATTATAGCTGCCGGAACTGATGCCACAGCTACCTTAAGCCACAAAATCCAAGTATCTTTTTTCTCTTCATTTGTCTTACTTAAAGAAAATGGATTTAATTTTTTAAAGTACAACATTATAACAGCCAATATCGCCCCAAGTTGTATTACCACTAAAAATACCTTCCAAAACTCAGACGTAACATTCATTTTAATAAACTCTTCCGCTAAAATCATATGTCCCGTACTGCTTATTGGAAGCCATTCCGTTATCCCCTCAATTATACCGAATATAATCGCTTTAATTATATCAACCATTCATTTCCCACCTCAGAGATATTTTATGCAATATATAGTAAAAAATATGAGACTATTAAAATTTTAATAATCTCATATTTTAAATTTCAAATAATATTCACTTTATTTTAAATTATCCCTCGCATAAAAGAATAAATATTGCTGAGCTATTCCGGCATATTCTCCGAACTTTTCCTCTGCATATTTTTGTATTTGATTAAGAGGCATTTCCTGCTTTATATATAAACTTTCCATTATCCTCTTAATCCAAACATCTACCGGGAATGCATCAGTTTTTCCCATAGAAAATAGCATAACGCAATCAGCAACTTTAGGGCCTACGCCCATTAATTTCATTAATTCCTTTTTACACTCTTTAGTAGGAAGCTCGGAAAGTTCGTCAAGGTTAACACCATTTACTATCGCCTTGCAAGTATTTACTATATACTTAGCTCTAAATCCCACTCCGGTTTCCATTAATTCTTCCTCTGTTGCGTTTGAAAGTTGAAGCGGTGTCGGGAAAGCATATAGCCCGTCGCCTATTTCGTCTCCATACTTTTTAGAAATCTTTTCAACTGATTTTCTTATCCGAGGTATATTATTGTTGGCAGATATTATAAACGAAATAAGTGTTTCAAACTTGTCTTGGTTTAAAATTCTGATTCCTTCTCCAAATCCTATTGCCTTTTTTAGTATTTCATCATTCATATAATACTCTTTTATTTTTGAATAATCTCTTTCCAAGTCAAAATAATGATTGAATTTTTCTTGTGATATTCCTGAGAATTCTACATTATTTCCGTCTTGCCAAACCTCGCAATAGTCTTTGCCTATAATACCGGAATAATGTTTATCTTTTATCTTATTCCATCTAAAACATTCGCCTGACTCTGCAATTTGTTCAATATCAAAATCGTTTATTATCATATCTTTCTTCCTTTATATTAAAAGCTTCTGCCTCCTCCACCATGACTGGTTCCGCTACTGCCAAAGCTTGTTGAAGAACCGCCACCGCTACTCGAAGAATCGTTTGCCGGCGGAATGTAAACTTGAGTTGTATGCGTATGCAAGAAATTATCTACTTTATTAGTTATTTTTAAGTTCTTCATATATTGCTTTGCTTCAGACGCCTTACGCACAGTCCTATGCTTTGCCAATGCAACTATCATAAATATCAAAGTTACTATTCCGGCGCCAATAAATGCTAAACCGAAATTTGCATCATTGTCACTGCCAGTTCCATTATATACATAATAGTCACCGTTTTCATTTATGTTTGCATTTTTGTTGCTATCCGGAATGCCTAACCCGGCATAATACTTAGACAATCTAACAAACTCACTGGCACATCCATAATAGTTTTTATCTGCAATTTCGTCATATGCAGCATCTAATATGTTATCTATTCTAGTATCATCATATATAAGTTGTGCTGTGCCAGTAGTAGAAATCCACATTTCCCTATTATCCATATCTATTAAGAAAATAAGTCCATCTTTTGTAGAACCCACTCCGAAATCGTTATAATCGTAAAAATCTTCAGCATAGCTTTTGGCTGATGATTTATTATTATAATTAATAGTAACAACAGCTGCATCTAAATTATACTCATCTATAAGTCCTGTGATTTCATTATAAATCGATTTTTCTTCCGAATCAGAAAGTAGTTCTGCAAAGTCATAAACCTTTTCACTTGCATCTACTGTTGGTGTTGTATCCTTAGGAGATGCAAAGCCGACATTAGCTAAAGAAACAAAAGCAACCATAATAGCACTTATTTTTCTAATTTCTTTTATCAACTATGCCACCTCCTATATTAAATATAAAATTAAAGATAAAATTCCAAAGCTACCCAAAAATACGCCAAGTGCCCAAAATAAAGCTTTTGAAACACAAATAGGCACATTTCCAATCATTTTGCCTGTTTGACCATTCATAGCAAACGTATGCAACTTATCTTTATATTTAATATTTAACATCCAAACTGGAAACATAGCATAATCTGCTTTAGTACTACTAATATTACTTTTCTCGTTACTGGCAGAAACTGTTGTGTAACCTGTAATATCTCTTTTTAGTTCATCTCTAAAAGTCGTATTCACTCTTTCTTTTGCCCTAGAATATGCTTCATCTTCGTCAACATCATACTTCTCCGCCAAAAACCCGGATAAATATGACGCAGAAAAATCTTTTAATTCGTCATATGAAAATGGTTCTATTGAATCCATAATATCATCATCAAATTTTTTAGAACCATCAACAGGTACCTTATCGAAAGTAGCCTTTCCGCTTCTTGCCACTTCAAATGTATCCGTCTTTGTATATCTATAATCACCGGCAGTCCAAGTATTAATTTTTTCGGCTGTTCCGCTTATCTCCCCTTCTGCAACACAATCATATAGCCAAAAAGGGATATAAACTCCGGATATTTTTTCTATTTGTTCTTTTTTAGCAAAATCACTCGGTGCAAACAATTTGCCCTTTGTACACTTTTTAAAAGCCTCTATTGCTTGTTCTTTTGTAGTCTTAAAAGGAATAATCATGTCGGGTTGATACATACCGCGAAGCCTATTCTTAATAATTGACGTACTTCCGCAATATACACAGAATGTAGCTGTAGTATTTTCATCAGTAACAATTTTTGCACCACAGTTTGGGCAACTGTACTCGTCTACATCCATCTTTCTTCCGTTAATTCTATCCTTTTTAGCTTCACGTTCGCTATTTTTAGCCTCAACCTTTTCCAAATCTTCTATTGTATATGTAGTGCCACAATACTCGCATTTCCAAGTTCCTGTGGTCGGGTCAAAAGGCAAAGAAGCTGAACACGCAGGACACTTGTGATCTGTTGCGTTCATAAAACTTCCCCCTTTTTATTATTCTACTTTAGTTCCACAATTAGGACAGAATTTACCATTTACTTCTGTTCCACAGTTTGTGCAAAATTTCTTTTGTGCAACCGGAGTTCCACAATTACTACAGAATTTTCCGCTTACAGGATTTCCACAATTACTGCAAACAGCTCCTGTATTTTGTTGTGGTGCGTTGTTAGCTGTCGCATTGCTCATTGGGTTTGTATTTAATGCTGATGGATTTGGTTGCATAGGTTGTGCATTGTTAAATGCTGCTCCCATATTCATTCCATTTGTCGCCATATTCATCATACCAATTCCCATAAATCCATTAGCTGCACCATTTGCATTATTAGCTGCATCTTGAATTGCATTTGCGTATGCACCTGTAAGTACACCTTGTTGTTGGTAAGCATCTCCACCAATTTCATAATTATCGATTTTTTCGCTAGATTCATCATCTAATGTTAAACTTTCTACAACGAAAGATACAATCTTAATTCCACGTTCACGAATAGGTTTATCAAAAACTTCTTCGTCCATAATTTTCTTAATTTCATCAGTCTTATTAGGTAACTCTAGAACTTCTATCTTGTATTTATCGCTTCCCAAGCCGTTCATAACATTTGAGAACGAACCAATTACTTCTGCTCTTATTTGTTCTACCAACTCATCTTTTGTGTAAACTTCTGAAAGTCCGGCAATTTTTGACATAAATAAGAACGGATCTTCTATTTGAATTGTATATGTTCCGAAACATTTTACTTTTACACTCATTGCAATATAGCTATTTGTTCTCGCATTCATTATTGGATGTCCCCAATCCTTATAAGGAACAGGGTTTGGAGTCCCAAACTTATTACCGATTATTTCCTTTGTATTAAAGAAATAAACGGCTTGCTCTTTAGCTGTCGCTCCATTATATGTGAACCTTTGCCACATTTCCTTAAACATTCCGCCAAATTGACCTGCAAATAAAGATGGTGTTGATGAGCTATCAAATGTGTAAATTCCTTCTTCTGCTGTTGCATCAACAATTCTACCATTATCATAAATAATAGCCACTTGGCCCGGGCCTACAATAATTGTACTTTTATTTGAAATAACACCAGTTGGTGTGGTTTTTTTCATCATTAGTACATCGTTGCCCATTTCTTCACAACGTATCGCTTCTTTCCATTGGTCACTTAAAGTACTACCTACTGCACCAAATGCTGCCTTAATTAATCCCATAAAATTACCTCCTAATTTTAATAATAGATATTACAAGAGCATTATATACTTTTTTGTCGAATAATTTCAACTCAAAATTAATATTTTCTTCTCATTATATGTATGGATATTTTAATTTTATTATGATAATATAATAATACTAATATTTAAGGAGGGATTTATATGAATGACTCAGATGTAATTGTAGACGTATATGGAAATAAAGAACGTTCTGTTTCTGAAGTATTTTCTAAAGTTTTTGGTTGGATGTTTGGTGGCTTACTTGTAACAGGTTTAACTGCGTTTTATACAGCCAACACACCTTGGTTACTAGAAAGAATTCTAACAAACAATATTTATTGGATTGGACTTCTTATTGCTGAACTGGTACTAGTAATTACTTTAACCGGTAGAGTTCATAAAATGAGTAAAGGCGCTGCAATAACTTCATTTATGCTATATTCAGTCGTAAATGGTTTAACACTTTCAGTTATCTTTTTAGCTTACACACTTAGTTCAATCGCAAGTGTATTCTTTATTTCGGCAGGAATGTTTGGCATAATGGCATTATATGGCTATACTACTAAAAAAGACTTGTCCAAAATAGGTTCTATACTACTTATGGCACTAATCGGAATAATACTTGCTGGTATCGTAAATCTATTTTTACCAAGTAGCACTCTTTCATTTGCAATCGCAGTAGTTGCTGTAATTGTATTTGTTGGATTAACCGCTTATGATGTTCAAAAAATAAAAGCAATGGCATACCAAGTAGAAAATGATGATGAATTTATGACAAAGTTCGCAATACTCGGTGCGTTAACATTGTATTTAGACTTTATAAACTTATTCTTAGAGTTACTTAGAATTTTCGGAAAAAGTAGAGATTAAAAAACAACTTAGCATTTAAATAAACCCAAATTATTAGACAAAAAAGTTTAATAATTTGGGTTTATTTCGCTTTCGCCGAGCTTTAGCTAAACTTTACTTTTGGTAATACTCATACTTCATATTACCTTTTCGCCATTCGCGTAGAGTCATTTCTGCTGAAAAATAAATTAAAGCGCCTTTATTAGGGGATAGTTCCTCTAAAACTGCCTCAGCCTCTTCTGTATAAATAGGCAAAAGTCGTACGGCCGCTTCAAAACGTACTGCATCATGTTCACTATACATTAACGGTTTAAGCTTTTCTATTTCGCCATTTTTGTATAGTTCAATTGCTATTTTTTTCAAGGATTCATAACAACCATTAACAGTTCTAGAACTTCCTTTTTCTTGTGCTTCAAATGACTTTATAGCCATTTGTTTAAATTTCTCTACTTTATCCATAGTTATCTCTCCATAATCTCAATTAAAAAGCCTAATTAATTATATCAAACCACATAAAACTTGGTCAAGTTTTAAAAGAAAGGCCCGGCTTTCGCCGAGCTTTAGCTAAATTTTACTTTTGGTAATACTCATACTTCATATTACCTTTTCGCCATTCGC
>CAKSUD010000024.1 GCA_934500865.1 uncultured Clostridia bacterium
GAACCTTTTGGAGAAGCTACAGGTGCTGCAACTATATTTGGTACTACCGGTGGTGTTATGGAAGCTGCTATTCGTACGGTTTCTGAAATATTAGAGGGAAAAGCTATTGATAGAATTGAATACGAAGAAGTTAGAGGAAATGAAACTATTAAAGAAGCGGAACTTGAAATTGCCGGTAAGAAGGTTAAGATAGCTGTTGTAAGTGGTCTTGGAAATGCAAGAAAGCTAATGGAAAAGGTAAGAAGCGGAGAGGCTGACTATCAATTTATAGAGGTTATGGCTTGTCCTGGAGGATGTGTAATGGGTGGAGGTCAACCTAGACGTATTCTAAAGGAAAGAGAAGGTATTGATGTGAGAGGTGCAAGAAAAAATGCTTTATATAGCGAAGATAAGAGATTACCTCTTAGAAAGTCTCATCAAAACCCATATGTTAAAAAGGTGTATGATGAATTCCTTGGAAAACCAGGAAGCGAAGTGGCTCATCATTTACTTCATACACATTATCAAGCAAGATAATTAAATCATAGAATTGGGGATACATCTGTATTTGCGGATGTATCCTTTTTTTTACCTTGGCTCATAAACTATAGAAGGGGTGAAAAAATGAGATGTAATAGATGTAGGGGATGCCAAAGAAATTGTAACTGCGATTGGAATAATTTTTGTTATATGAGAAATTGCTGTAATTGCAATAGGAATTGTGGATTTAATGGGTGTTGTGGATGTAATAGGGGACAATGTTTTAGGAATAACTGCTGTGGATGCAATAATTTTATATCTCCGTGGATGTTTTGGATGATTAGAGATATGACAAGATGCTGTAGATGCAGTTGGGTGGATAGATATTCAAGGTATCGATGGTAAAATAAAACACAGGATACACCTGTGTTTTATGGTTTTAAATGAATAATGAAAGAAGTAATTTTATTGCAAAATAGAAAAGTGCAAAATATGCTAGGTAAAGAAGAACTTTTTTTAGAGTATTTATATTCATATTATCAACGCCTTTCAAAAAATACTATAAATATTATACATTATTTTTCCTTAAAAAGCCATACTAAAATAAAAAAAGGAATGATAATGGTATGTTTAAGTCTATAATGGTTTCTGGAATAACGTCTGTTTTAGTTATTGTTTTTGCTTTAGTAGGGATAGATAATATTGTAAATAGTAAGAGAAATAGTATTGAAGAACCAAAATATATTTCTTATGAAAGTAATGATGAAAAAAAAGTTGAATTTATTAATGAAGAGAATAGTTCTGTTGTTCCTACCAGTAGTGTTGTTGGAATTGCAGTTAAACAAAATTCAGCAAATAAAATTGCTCAAATACTAGATAACAGCTGGAGCGTAGGAAGCGGATGTATCCTGGATTCTAAAGGATATATAGTTACTAATTATCATGTTATAGGAAATTCAAAAGATGACATATATGTTACTTTATATGGTGGGGAAGTTATAAAAGGTAGAACTGTTTGGGCAAATAAAAACTTAGATTTGGCTATTGTAAAAATTGATGTTGCCGGTTTACCTGTTGCGACGGTAGGAGATTCAGAAACCTTAAGAATTGGTGAAAAAGCAATAGCTATTGGAAATCCTTTGGGATTTGAATTTCAAGGCACTTTAACATCGGGTGTAATTAGTGGGCTTAATAGAAGTATTGAAGTGGATGGAAACTATATGGAGGATTTAATTCAGACAGATGCCAGTATAAATAGTGGCAATAGTGGTGGTCCTCTTATGAATGGAAAAGGAGAGGTAATAGGAATTAATACTGTGAAGGTAGCTAGTGCAGAAGGAATTGGATTTGCCATTCCAATTAATCAGGTTAAACCAATAATAGCGAAAATTAAAGAAAATGGAGAGTTTATAGAACCATATTTTGGGGTTTTAGGTTATGATAAAGCGATTACTTCCAGTTTTGGTTCTAATATAAGAATAGATACCGGAGTTTATGTATATTCTGTTGATAATGGCAGCCCAGCGTTTGAGGCGGGAATAAAGAAGGGAGATATAATCCTTTCTGTAGATGATTTGGGTGTAGATACTTTGTGTAAGATGAGAAGTGTTTTGTTTTCTAAAAATATTGGGGAAAAGATGAGAATAAAAATTTTAAGAGATGGTCAAACGCAAGAATTAATAGTTAATGTGAGAAGTAAAAAGTAATTTTACAAGTCTTAGAAACATTGACAGAGTACGACTTCTTAAATATAATATACTTAAAAGTTTATAATTAAGGGGCGTAAAAAATGTTTCAAAATGAATTTGAAAAAGGTGAGTTTTCTTTTATTTTTGTAAAGGAGAATGATGGTGAAAACATATTAGAAGATATCAGGAATTTTATTGTTAATAAAAAGGCTTTTTTCTTTTCTGCACTTGAGTTTGGAAAGCAGAACAATTTAAATAGATTATATAAAGAGATGAATATGTTTTTTGAGGATAAAGAAAGCAAAAAGACAGAATGTACATTAGAGGATATTTGCAGTTATATTGTAAGTAACGCAAGAAACAGAATGATATGGATAATAGAGGGAATTGATGAGGTTATTGATGATAGCGATTTTCCTGAAATAGAAAAAATGATAAAAGGCTTAAAACAGACTAATAATATGGTGATATTTGCTTCTAGGAGCGCATCTTTTGCTAATAAATTTGAGAAAAGTAAGTTGGTTAAGTACTTAGCTAATAAAGAATTGAATAGATTACAAAGTTTTTATACTTTACAACAAAATGAGAACATGTCTGCTGAGGATAAATTTAAATATTATGCTATTTTTGGAACTAAAAAAGAATATAGAAATAAGATTGATTATACTAAGAGTTTAAGAACCAATATTGTTAATGGATTTTTTAATACAAATGGGTATTTTTACTTTGAGCCAAAGAAAATATTAAAAAAAGAACTTAGAGAAACACAAATTTATAATGTTATTTTAGAGGCTGTATCTAAGGGTGCATCTACGTTAAACGATATTTCTGAGTATGTTGGAATGCCAACAAGTATATGCAATAAATATATTACAGTTATGATTTCTTTGGGAATAATAGAAAAGATAAAACCTGCCTTTGGAAAGGATACCAGAAAGAGTAGATATAAGATTTGTAATCCTGTAATGGATTTTTGGTATTATTTTGTGCCTGATAATATGAGTGATATTGCTTTAAATAATGGTGATAAGGTTTTTGAAGAAAAAATCGAAAAAAATATGAATTTATATTTAAAAACAAAATTTCCGGATTTATGTAGGGATTATATTAATAAATTAAAGAAAGAAGATAAGATAAAGCTAGATATTAAAGAAAACAATGTTTGGTGGAATAAAGATGAAACTATTGATATTATTGCGGGAAGTGGATTAGAGGCTATTGTTGCAGATTGTTTTTGGACTGATGATGAAATTGGTGTTAATGAATTTAATAAACTTGAAGCAAAGGCAAAAGATGTTGATGTTATAGAAAGAGATTATTATTTATTTTCTAAAAACGGTTTCTCAAAAGAACTTATGACACTAGCAAAAGAGAGAAATGATTTAAAGCTTGTTTCTTTTTCAGAAATGGTAAGTGATAGTTTTGTAAAACCTAAAAAAATTGGATTTTTCTTTTCTAAAAAATAAAAGTATATATTATGTTGTCTAAATGGCAAAAAAAGAGTATAATATAGTTAATATTGTACTCTTTTTTTGTCGATAAACATTATGGACGAGGTGATAGTGTGAAAAATAAGTTGTTTTTTGTTTTTATATTTTCTATTTGTATGATGTTTAGTTTCTCTTTTGCAGAATGTCAACATAGTTTTGAAGCACACGAAGTGGAATATGGACATCATGATGTAAAATGTACGAAATGTGGTTTTACAGAAGTTCATAGTCCTGATGGCAAGTGGACTTTTGATGATAATGGTGAAAATCATATATTTAACTGTGATGTAAAGGGCTGTTCATATACATATAGTGGAAAGCATACTAATGGAAATCACCAAAATGGAGGAAAATGCAGTGTTTGTAATGAAATTTATCAAACGCATGGGTTAGATGTTGAAAATATAAATGTTGATGATACATATCATTGGTATAAATGTTCATATAAAGATTGTGACTATGTCTTTGAAAAAGAAGAACATCAAAAGACTGCTTATGTTGAATCTGACTCAACTTATCATTGGTATAGATGTAAATTAACAGATTGTCCATATAAATTTGAAAGTCAAAAACATTATGGTGGAAATGCTAATGATGGATATTGTGAATTTGAGTTATGTAATAAGCTCTATGTTGCAAAATTACAAATTAATGAATATGAGTATCTTGAATATAAAGTTGGAGATAAAGATAAACTTACTGCGACTTTTGTTCCAAAAGAGGTTGAGGTACCTAAAATTGAAAACGGCTATAAATGGAAATCTAGTATGCCAAATGTTGTTAAAGTAGATAGTGAAGGAAATATTGAAGCTTTAAGAGATGGTGTTGCAACTATTTCTGTTACGTATGGTACTTATAGTGCTAAATGTGTAATTGTGGTTGGAGATTTGGAGTTTTCTGTAAAACCTAATGAATATAAGTTACATGTTAATGAACAAGGAATTGGGAAAATAAATGTAACACATAAAGAAAAAGGAAAAGCAGTAAATATAAATCAATATGTCGATTTTGATGCGTTTAACTGGGATAAGGGTATATTGAAAGTTAGCATAAAAATAGGAAAAGAAAACGAAATATTATTTAGGGCGATTAATGAGACTGATGATGTTATTAATGTAGATATATGGTTAAATAACAAATTAAAAATTATAGAAGAAAAGATAGAAAAATCATTAATGCTAAGTACTACATTATATAGTAAGAGCGAACTGCAATATTTAAAACAACAATTGGAGAATGCGAACAAAGAATTTTCTGATGAAGAACTTGTTAAGTTTGAAAATAAAATTAAGAACAATGAAATAAAATTAAAAGATGAATTATATAAAATAAAAAAATATATTAAAATAAGTATATATATAATACCAGCTGAGACTGGAGGGGAACAAACACCTGGGCAAACGCCAAGTCAGACACCCGGACAAAGTCCAAAGCCAGAAAAAAGTCCGGTTCAAAGTCCGGGACAAGGCTCTAGTCCAAAACCAGAAGAAAGTCCAACTCAAAGTCCGGGACAAAATTCTAGTCCAAAACCAGAAGAAAGTCCAACTCAAAGCCCAGGACAAAATTCTAGTCCAAAACCAGAAAAAAGCCCAGGTAAAAGTCCTAGTCCTGAGCCAAGCCCTAAGAAAGATGATGTAATAGAAGGTCCCGGTCATGAACCGCAGGCTCCAATAGGAGGAAATGGTGGAAGTGTAAATAGACGCCATGTTTGTAATACAGAGGGATATTTTCCTGATCCAGATGATCCAGAGTCAGGACATTTAAGAAGATGTTATTATCCTGAGTGCGAATATTATAAAAAAGGTATTCAAGGTACTAAAGCTGAGCATCGTTATAAATACAATGAGGATAAAGAAGTTAATATGTGTATTATATGTTATTATGAGCAAGGTAGTGGTGTAAAAGAGCCGGAGAAGATACATTCAAGGGATTTTGGTATAGATGTTTTGCAGTCTCAATTTTTTATTGTAAAAGACGAAGTGACTGATATTGACGTAATTATAACCGGAGTAGAGAAGGATTTAGCAATAGAATATGGTTCTGCTTATGATAATAATTTGAAATGGACAGAAGGAAGAAAAGATAATAATTGTATTACTTTAAAATGGAACATTAAAGATGAGTATGCACGAGAGGCTTTTGATGTTAATTTTGAAAAGCGTGATGATGAACGCATAATAACAGTAAAGCTTAAAGACGGATATATTCAGCCTACCAGAACAGAAGTTGACATAACTGTTGAAAATAATTTTGGTGAAAAAAGACTTGAAACAATTGAATTAATAAAGGAAGCTCCGGAAAGAGCACAGTTTGTGTTGCGTTTTACGACCGATGTGTTTAACAGTATTAAAGTGGGAGAAACTAAAAATATTACTGTTTTCTGTAAATCGCAGTATGGATATGGAAAAGCTGATAGGCAAGAAGTTCAAGATTATTATAAGAATAAAAATTTAATTAACTATGAAGATATTGAACTTACTTGGGAAGGAACTGGTGGAATAACTGCTAGTGGTGCTTCTTCACCTGATTCAAATGGATATGCAAAGGGGCAAGTTACAGGGGTGTCAGAGACTGATGGACAGGTTGCGGAGTTGGTTATTACCGCAACAGCCAAATATGAAAATGAAGATTTGATAGATGAAGTAGAGAGAGAGTTAAAAAGAGGAATATTTGTTTATCAAGATAATAATGGAGGAACAACTTTTAGCGGTGGCACACAGTCGACTCCAAGTAGTAGTGGTGGAACATCATCCGGAAAAGGGAGTGCACTTCCTGTTGCTGCGGTGTCTGTAGGACTTTTAGCAATAGGTTGTGTAGTATTTGCAGTAAATAAAATGACAAAGCGTTAATTTAAACTTTCGAGTGGTTCAACATATAGAGTTTTATAATTTTCATATATTACCATACCCGGTTTTGCACCGGGTATTTTTTTAACGTTTTTCACCAATGTATAATCAACCTCAACTTTAGGGGAATTTTTTAATTTACTATGATATGCAGCAAGTGAGGCCACTTTAGATAATGTTTCGCATGAAACATTATCTAAACTAACATTGTTTAAACGCAAAATAGCGTGTGATCCGGGAGCGTTTTTTACATGAAACCATATATCTGTTTTTGATGCAATATGAAATGTTAGTTTATCATTTTGAATGTTGTTTTTTCCTATTAATACTTTATAGTTACTAACATCAAATTCTAGTGGTTTTGAAGGCATATCCTTTTGTTTTTTTGATACTTTTTTTATGATTCCTTGTTCTATTAATTCTAATTTTATTTCTTCTAAATCTTCAATATACTTTTGAGTATGTATTTCATAAAATAGACTTTCAAAGTAGTTTAGGGCAGAGATTAATTCTTCTTTTTGTTTTGAACAGGCAATTAAAGTATTTTTTAATTTATTATATTTTTTAAATATGCTTTGCAAATTTTGTGATGCTGTTAAATTAGGATTTAACTGTAATGTTATAGGACAGCCTGTGTAATAGTTATCTAGTGTAATTTCTTTATCAAATGGCTTTACTTTATATAAATTTGAGCTTAGAAGTTCTCCTTCTATTTTTAATTTTTCCATATCTTTTGTGGATTCGATTTTTTTATTAACTATTTCAAGATTTTTTTCATATTTTGATACTAATTTTGAAACTATGTGAGCCAGTTCGTTTTTAGCACTTTCTATTTTTCTGTTTTCTAGTTTATATGTATAAAAATAGTCTATTGCTTGTGATAAAGAATCAAAATGCTTTTTGTTATAATTTGAGGGTAAATCTATAAAATAAAAATCTTTTGGTATGTTATTATCTAATAAAACAACAGGTTGTACTTTGTGATTAATGAAGTTATTAAATTCATCGTATGACGAAATGTTAAGTGAATTTGAAACTAAAGTACAAATTCCTGTAAAATGAGCTGAAAGTTTATTGTCGGATTGCAAAATATTATCAAAATCAGCTTTTTTTATAGAAAATGGATTTTGTTTATCTTGAGATGGGGGAAGAATATATTTTCTTCCTGGCATAACTTCACGAACACTGCTTATTTCAAAGTCTATATGATGAATTGAGTCGATAATAGTGTTGTTTTCAGTGGTAAGTATAATATTACTATGCTTTCCCATCATTTCTATAATTAGAATTTTAGTTTCTTTGTCTCCTAATTCATTACTATTTTCAAATGTAAAGTTTATTATTCTATCATTATTAGGTTGAAAAATATTGACGAGTTTCGCTCCGAGTAAATATTTTCTTAAAACCATACAAAAATTAAATGGTTTTGTTGGATTTTCTATACTTTTAACTTCTGTTATATGTGCTCTTGCATTTTCGGCATTTGCAGATAATAAGAGTTTATATGTAACTCTATTATTTCTGATGAATAATAGAGTTTCATCTTTATTTGGTTGTATTATTTTATCTATTTTTCCTTCTAACAGTATAGAGGATAATTCATTACAAATATTTTTTGTTACTAATCCATCGTATGGCATAAATAGTCTCCTTTTTGTTTATATTTTGAGATTATTTTACCATATAGTCTTTAAGAATTCCACCATTCTAGTAATCTAAACTTTATTTTTACATCAGGCTTATCTGAGTTTATTAGATTGTATTCTTCGTCTGTAAGATTTTCTTTCAAAGTTTTTTCAGATTTTTCATTAAATGTTCCGGCAGAACTATCAGTAAAACATAATGGAGGGAACATGACACACCACCAATTGTTTCCTTTTCCTTCTCCGATAATTATTTTTAGTGCTTCATATTCTCCGGCAGGAAAGGATACTTTTTGATAGTGCTTTGTTGGAAAGTTAGATGTGTTTAATGAAACTGCAATTGGGTAATCTGTATATTCCGATACGACCTCACTAGCAATATTTTTTATATTATCCATATTACCGGAAATTATTTTTTTTGTTTCATTTAGGTCAGTACTATTTTCTAATTTAGGAGTAAGGAATTCTACTACTTTATCTCTTACTTTTAATTTTAAGTTTTGGTCAAATGATGAATTGCTGTTAGCAAGTATATGGAGTCGTAAAACTTTATTAGCTAAAGAATGTTGGATGGATATACTGTTAAAAATATATAATATAGATATCAAAATTAAAGATAAAATTGAAATTGATACAGTTTTTCTTAACACGGTTAATTTCCCCCTTTAATTTTGATTATTTCCATTTTTTCAATATTAATACCATTTAAATAGAATTTGACAAGAAAACATTATTAATATACTCTACTAAAAGATAAGGAGGCTATTATGGAAAAGAAGGAAGTTTTAATTTATGAAGAAAATAATAGAACCATTTATAAGGGAAACGGAAATATAGATGGTGATAAATTACTTAATTTAAGAGATTTAGTGACGAGTTCTAAAACTAAATATGGTGAAAGAATAGCATTTAAGTTTAAAAGAAACAGAAAAATTGTTGAAAAGAGTTATTTAGATTTTGCATCTGATATAGACTGTATGGGTACAGCACTTTGTACTTTGGGTTTGAAGGGTAAAAAAATTGCTATTATTTCTGAAAACAGATATGAATGGGCAGTAAGTTATCTAGCAATAGCGAACGGAACAGGAGTGGTTGTACCACTTGATAAACATTTGCCAGAGTCTGAAATAGAGAATTTACTTTTGCGAAGTAAATGCGAGGCGATATTTTTTAGTAAACAATATAAGGATATAATGAAAAGTATTTCGTTAAAGAACAATTTTGTTAAAAAGTATATATGTATGGATGATATTCCTATGGATAAAGAAAAGAAATTTGTTACAATGGACTATTTGGCTGGAAAAGGCACAAAGGAATTAATAAAGGGAAATAAATGTTTTACTAATGCTAAAATAGAAAATGAGTCTATGAATTTTTTAATATTTACTTCCGGTACTACAAAGGCTTCTAAGGGGGTTATGTTATCGCATAAAAATATAATTTCGGGTATTAATTCTTGTGCTGCAATAATAAAGTTGAATAAGGATGATGTGCATTTATCGTTATTGCCTTTACACCATACATTCGAGAATACAATTGGCTTTTTATATATGGTATACTCTGGAGTATGTATTGCTTATTGTGAAGGAATAAAACATTTGGCAGAAAATTTACAAGAATTTGATGTAAGTATATTAATTGCTGTTCCTGCTATATACGAAGCACTATATAAAAGGTTTAATGAAGGAATTAAGAAAAGTGGTAAAGAAAAGGTTGTAAAGACTTTGGAAAAATTAGCTACTTTTTGTGATAGACTTGGCTTTAATGCACGAAGGAAGATTATGTCGCCGATAAGAAATAGAATTTCGCCAAAGCTAAGGTTTATGGTGTCTGGTGCTGCTCCTATGAAAGAGGATATAATTGAGACTTTTGAAAATATCGGAATAAGATTTGTTCAAGGATATGGACTTACTGAGACTGCACCTATTGTATGTGCGACCAATCCTGAGAAGAGAATGGTTGGGGGCGTAGGATATCCTGTAAAGGATGTATCCGTTACTTTAGATAATATAGATGAAAACGGAATCGGTGAATTACTTGTAAAAGGTGGAAATGTTACTTTAGGATATTTTGAAAATGAAGAAGAAACAAAGGAAGTCTTTACTGAGGATGGTTGGTTTAAGACAGGAGACTTGGCTCAAATTTCTAAAGACGGGGAAGTTAAAATAGTTGGAAGGGCTAAATCAATGATTGTTTTTCCAAATGGTAAAAAAGCATTCCCAGAGGAATATGAATCAATACTTAATCTTGAAAATTTTATAAAAGAATCGTTTGTTTGGGGATATAAAACTAAAGACGGAGATGTGCAGATTTGTGCTAAGATTGTTGTAGATGGAAAAGATGAAAGTGTTGCAAGTAAAGTTGAAGAAGTAATAAAAGAGATAAATAAAAATGTTCCTCAATATAAAATTATTAGATATTTTATTTTAACGAATGAGGAGTTGATAAAAACTACGACATTAAAGATAAAAAGACCGATAGAGCAAAAAAATACTGAAGAGTATATTAGTTCTACAGGTAAAGATATGCGAAAGCTAAATAAGAGTTTTATTCATAAAGTGTGATAACATGGTGAAAGTTTGTAAATACTGCTAGTGTTTTTACAAAATCTGTGATACAATATAAAAGGTTAAAAAGATGTATTGAAAGGATGAATTAAATGTTTAATAAATTAAAGGGTGTAGAGGAAAGATATGAGGAGCTTACGGCTGAAATTAGTAAACCTGAAGTGATTGCGGACCAGAATACTTGGAAAAAGCTTATGAAAGAAAGAGCTGATATGGAGGATATTGTTAACAAATATCGCGAATATAAACAAGTTAGAACCGATATAGACAGTGCAAAAGAACTATTAAATGATAAAGAACTTCATGAGCTTGCTCAAATGGAATTGGTGACTGGAGAAGAAAAATTAAGAGTTATTGAGGAAGAGTTAAAAGTCTTACTTTTACCAAAAGACCCAAATGATGATAAAAACGTTATTGTAGAAATTCGTGGCGGTGCCGGTGGAGAAGAGGCTGCTTTATTTGCCGGAACTTTATTTAGAATGTATAGTAGGTATGCAGAAAGAAAAAGATGGAAGGTTGAAGTCTTAAATGATAATCCAACAGGTCTTGGAGGATATAAAGAAGTTAGTTTCATGATTTCTGGTAAAGGTGCATATAGTAAATTGAAGTTTGAAAGTGGTGTGCATCGTGTACAACGTGTACCGGAGACCGAGACTAATGGAAGAATACACACTTCTACAGTTACTGTTGCCGTTTTACCCGAACTTGAAGAGGTAGATATAGAGATTAATCCGGCTGATTTAAAGACAGACACGTATCGTTCTAGTGGTGCTGGTGGTCAACATGTAAATAAGACAGAATCTGCAATAAGAATTACACATATTCCTACCGGAATTGTTGTTGCGTGTCAAGAGGAGCGTTCTCAAATTCAAAATAGAGAAAGAGCTATGACTATGCTTCGTGCAAAATTATTTGAACAACAAGAAGAAGAACGAATGAAAAAGATGGCTAATGATAGAAAAATGCAAGTTGGAACAGGAGATAGAAGTGAAAAAATCAGAACTTATAATTATCCTCAAGGAAGGGTAACAGATCATAGAATTAATTATAGTGTTTTCCAATTAGAGAATTTTACAGACGGAGATTTGGATGAAATGATTGATGCATTGATTACCGCGGATAGAGCTATTAAATTATCTGTACAAAATGGCTAGAAAGGAATTTTTGCATGGCTAATGATATCTTTTTTATTTCTGTGTTTGGTACGATAATGGGAATTATAGGTACCGGTTTAGGTGGAATTATTGGGTGTTTTATAAAGAATACATCTAATAAGGTTTCTAGTGCTTTTTTGCAACTATCTGCTGGTGTTATGACTTCTGTTGTATGCTTTGATTTACTCCCTGAGGGTTTTAAATTGGCGAATATGAAAATAACGCTTATAGGCTTTATATTTGGAGTGTTAACACTTCTTGTGACAGAGGATATAATCAGAAGACTTCAGAGAAAAACATCAAAAAATACTGGTGAAAACAAAAAACTATTTAGGGTTGGCTTTTTGATTTTTATTGGTATAATGTTACATAATTTGCCTGAGGGTCTTGCGATTGGTGCAGGTTTTGGGGTTTCTATGCATATGGGAATTACTCTTGCAATTGTTATTGCACTTCATGATGTTCCTGAAGGAATTGCGATTGCTTTACCTTTAAGGAAAGCTGGAACTGGTTTTTTTAAGGCTGCGGGACTTGCGTTTTTATCGGGTGTTCCTACAGGAATTGGAGCATTAATAGGTGCTCTAGTGGGAGGAATTTCTGAAGCTACTATTGGTATATCTTTAGGATTTGCCGGTGGGGCAATGTTATATATTGTTAGTGGTGAGTTAATTCCTGAGTCTAGGGATATGTATAAAGGTAGATTTTCTGTATTAGCATACATAGTTGGTTTTATTGCAGGAATATTGGTGACATCGTTATAGTTGATAAATGGAGGTTTTTTTGTGAAAGTTAGAATTTTGTCAGTTATTACTATATTAATTTTGTTTTTTACAGGTTGTGACCATGTTGAAGAAAAGGAAAAAGTGGGGGTTAATATTGTTACCTCTTTTTATACTACATATGTTTTTACTAAGAATATAACTAAGGATGTTCCAAATGTTAATGTGGAAAATATGTCTGACAACCATAGCGGTTGCTTGCATGATTATCATTTAGATACAAAAGATATGAAAAAGATTGAAAATGCTGATGTTTTTGTTATAAACGGTGCCGGACTTGAAAGTTTTTTGGAAAAAGTATATGAAAAAGAAGATTTATATCTTATTGATGCAAGTGAAGATTTAGACCTTATTCAAAGTAAATATGAGGACAAGCCTAATGAACATACTTGGCTTAGTATATCTAATGCTATATTGCAAGTAGATAAGATTGCAACGAAGTTGGCTGAGATAGATAAGGACAATGCTGACAAGTATATTGAAAATAAAAACGCATATATTGAAAGACTTAAAGAATTACGAAATGAATTAAGAGAAAGTTTATATGATGTAAGTAAGGAAATAAAAATTGTTACAACGCATGATGCGTTTGCTTATTTTGCAAGTGATTTTGATATTGACATTGTTGATGTTATTGAAAGAGAAGAAGGACAATCTCCTACTCAAAAAGAAATGAAGACTATTATAGATAATATTAAAGAAAACGATGTTTGCGGAATTTTTATTGAGCCTGATTATTCTAATAAATTGGCACAAACTATTGCAAATGAAAGTAATGTAAAAGTATATACTTTGGATTCTATAACAAGCGGAGACGGAAATATTTATGATTATGAAAATAAGATGAAGCAAAATATAGAGACAATAAGGGAGAGTATAAAATGATTTTAAGGTTGAAAAAATGTAATTTGTGTTGTACTAAAATTACTAATTTTTCAGTTAAAAAGGGTAATACTACGATTTTAGAAGATGTAAATCTTCATATACATTGTGGAGATTTGACTGCTATTATCGGACCGAATGGGGCAGGGAAAAGTACTTTCTTAAAGGCTATTTTGGGAGAAATTCCTCATGAGGGAACATTATCTTTTGTGGATGAAAAAAACAGAACTGCTAGAGAACCTAGAATAGGATATGTACCTCAATTTTTAGATTTTGATAAAACTAGTCCGGTTAGCGTTAAAGACCTATTTAATGTTACATACTCTAATTTCCCTTCTTGGATATCATGCAAGAAGAAAGTAAAGAATAGTGCAATCGAAGCATTAAAAAAGGTTGAAGCAGAAGAACTTGTGGAAAAAAGACTTGGAGATTTATCGGGTGGAGAATTGCAAAGAGTTTTACTCGCTCTTGCATTAACTCCTATGCCTGATATACTATTACTTGATGAACCTGTTTCCGGGGTAGATGTAAAGGGGATGGGAATTTTTTATGATATAGTCTCAAATATGCGCAAGAAGTATGATTTGACTATAATTTTAATTTCTCATGATTTTGAATTAGTTAAAAAGTATGCAGACAAAGTTGTTTTATTGGACAAAACTGTAAAAAAGCAAGGCCCACCTAAGGATGTTTTTTCTAGTAAAGAGTTTAATGAACTATTCTAAGGAGTTGATAAATTTTGAAGAAAGCAATTGTTTTAGCAGGAGCGACAGTATTATTAATTACATTATCTTCAGTTTTCTATTATAAAAATGTTGATTTTTCAAATGGCAAAAGTGGTATTGAAAAGAAAGATGATTTAGCATATGTTGAATTGCCTAAATTTGAAGAGATAGAAAAAGAAGAAAAGAAAAGTTGGTTTAGTGGACTGTTTGAGAAAAAGGATAGTTCTAAGGTTGAAGATGATATTGATAATAGCGAAGAAAATAACAACATAATTGAAAAGGATATTTCAAAATGTAATGAAAACGGAAAGATAATGATTTTAATGTATCATAAGTTTGCAGATACTCAAAGTGACGGCTGGACAAGGTCATTTGATAATTTTAAGAAGGATTTACAAACTTTGTACGAAAAAAATTATTATCCTATAAATATGACTGATTATATTAATGGATACATAGATGTTCCGTATGGAAAGACTCCTATTATTTTAACATTTGATGATGGAACTGCAGGTCAGCTTAGCTTTGAAAGGATAGACGGAAAACTTGTTCCTAAGGAAAATACGGCTGTGTCAATTTATAAGAAGTTTTCAGAAGAACATCCTGATTTTCCTATGAGAGGTACTTTTTATATAATGTCGACTAATTTTTTTGGTTCGACTGGAACCTTACGTCAAAGACTAGAGTATTTAGTGGCTCAAGGTTTTGAGATAGGTAATCAAACTAAAAATCATTATGCACTTCAAAAGGCTACTTCAGCAGATAAAGTTATTGAAGAAGTTGGAGGACTGGCTAAGTTTGTGGATGAATTAATTCCTGGATATGTTATTAATTCTTTTTCTATTCCAGGTGGAAGCATGACTAAGAGTTACAAAGAACAAGTATATTCAGGAACATATGATGGATTTAAGTATGAAAACAAGGGCATAGTTCTGCTTTATGGTTCTTCTCCTGAATTATCTCCTATAAATAAAGATTTAGATTTAAAGAATCTTTCAAGGGTTAGAGTGGCAGGAAAAGATAAGGTAGATAAAGACTTTGATTATTGGATAAAATATTTTGATGAACATCCGGAAGAAAAGTATATAAGTGACGGTGATCCTATGACTTTTGTTATAAATAAGAATGATACTGATAAAGTACAAGTTGATACTTTATATAATTTAAAGACTAAATAGCATAAAAAAGAGGCTGTAAAAGCCTCTTTTTGAATTATTAGTCGTTTGAATACAATGTATAATTGCAACCGTTATTGTTATCCCAATTGTCTGATGTATCTTTGAAACAAAGATTTAATGCTGAATTGTAAGCTGTGATTGTTGTTGTAAAGCCTGATTTTGTTTTTGACATTTTTACGTCATTAACATTTTCCCAAGTATCGCCCCAACCAATGTGAGCATAAACTTCGTCAGCTCCGGATTGTGAAAGTAAACCGTTATAGGTAACTTTTATTTTATCACCTGCATTAAAGTTTAATGGACTAACAGTTAATCCGTTATTTTTATATGGATTTTTGGCTGTTGTAGCACTAGTTCTAATGCTTTTTGTACTTGAGGCAGTTGAAGTAGCTTTCTTTGTAGCCATTTCGAACACTCCTTTCATCGAATAGTTAAATACAATTTATTTTCATTTTTTTAATTGGATTATGCAATCATTATTTTTGACAATTTTTCAAAAATATATTCAATTTTATTTATTTTTCTCTATTTTTCTTCGAATTACTAACAAAAATAAATATTAAGTTAATGTTACAATTTTTATTATTATATAGACTTTTTTTGTAATAAAGAGTATTATTATGTTGGGAGTTGATACAAATGAAAAAGATTTTTCTTTTTGTTTTTATGTTTTTTATGATAACAATATCATCTGCACAGGCAGTGAATTATATACAAGATGTACAAGTTGTGGTGGAAAATGAGTCTTTAGGAATAACTGTTACAACTTCAGAACCTATGAATTATACTGCGGGAAGTTTGAGTTGGAATAAAAAAATTTATTTTGATTTTAAGGATACAATAGTTCGTGAAAAGAAAAGCATAGCTGTTAATAACGATTTTATGACAACCGTAAGAGCTGCACAAAACACAACAAATCCTACATATGTAAGTCGTGTTGTTTTAGATATGAAAGATATGAAGGACTATACAGCAACCCTTTCGGAAGATAAAAAATCATTATACATATTATTTGGTACACCTATAACTCCGGTGGAAAAAAAGATAATAGTATTAGATCCAGGACATGGTGGTAAAGATCCGGGAGCAATATTTGGGGAATTATATGAAAAAACATTGAATTTAGATATTGCAAAACGTGTACAAGCTTTACTTAGTAAAGATGATAGATTTGATGTATATATGACAAGAGAGACAGATGTTTTTGTAGAGTTATTGGATAGAGCTAAATTTGCAAATGACAAACAAGCAAATTTGTTTGTATGTATTCATAATAATTCAATGCCAGCAGGTTTTTCAGGAACAATGTTACTGTATAACGCATCTAAAATATCTGAAAATAAAGATATAGCTGATACATTCCAAAGCATAGTACAAAAAGCAAGTGGCCTTAAAGGAATTGGTGCTCGTTCTAGAGAGGATTTGGTTGTATTAAAAAATATAGAAATGCCTGGAGTTTTAGTTGAAGTTGCTTGCATGAGTAACTTAAAAGACAGAAGGGAACTTAGAAAGGATAGCTTTAAGCAAAATATTGCTCAAGCTATATATGAGTCTATAATAAAAGTAAGTTTATAATTTATAAATACATAAATGATAATATTTTTCATATACATTTGTAGACAACTTATTTTGGTCGAGGTAGGATATGAAAAAATCATTTATGTATATTTTTTTGTTTATAATTTTCATAATCGCTATTGGGAAAATTCTTGTTAGGGGGGAAAAGACAAGAAATTTTTTGATTGCACACACAATATCAGTTATGGGTGCAATAGATGAGAATAACAGTCATATAAAAACACTAACGCATTTAAATATAATAAGGTATAAACTTATGAGTGAGAATATTTTTGTTGAATTGCCTGAGGATAAAGTTGAACTTGTAAAAGAAGATGTTAATAAAAATGAGGTTGTTTATGAGAATGACCCAATTGATTTAGAGCAGATTGATGATACACAAGTTAAAAGTGTAACTCTTGATTGGAAGAATGAAATTAGAAATGAAACTAAATATAAGATAGATATAGATAAGTTAAAAAGTGAACCGTTAAAATTTAATTTGAAAAAGAAGGACACAGAGGTTATAATATATCATACACATACAACGGAAACGTATAGTAAGGATGAAAAATTAGATTATGAGGCTAGTGGAGAGTTTAGAACGCTAGATAAAAACGCAAATGTTGTACGTGTGGGTGAAAGATTAAAAGAGTGTTTAGAAAATGCAAATGTGAAAGTATATCATGATACAGAGTATTATGATTACCCATCATATAATCTTTCTTATAGCAAAGCGGGAAAGGCAATTTTAAATTTAACAAAAAAATATACCGGTGCAAAAATAGTGTTAGATATACATAGAGATGCGCTTGGAACTGGAAGCCAAATTTATAGACCGATTATTAATGTTAACGGAAAGGATACTGCTCAAATTCTTTTGGTTGTCGGAACTAATCAAGGCGGATTAAATCATCCGAGCTGGCGAGAGAATTTAAAATTTGCATTGAAATTACAACAAATTGCAAATCAGAAATATCCCGGTTTTTGTAGGTATGTTAGTTTGAGAAAAGAACGATTTAATCAACAAGTATCTAAGGGAGCAATAATAGTTGAAATGGGAGCTACCGGTAATACTATTGATGAAGCTTTACGCGCTGCTGAACTTTTTTCTGAAGTTTTATTAGAAGTGGCAGAGTAGGAGGAATTATGGCTAGAAGATTTATAATTGATAAGGAATTGAGTGATAATCAGCAATTTGAAATTGTTGGTGAAGAGGCAAAGCATATTTTTGTGTTAAGGCATAATGTTGGGGAATTAATTCAAGTTAATAATAAAATTTGTGAAATTGTTTCTATTAGTAAAACCAATGTTAATTGTAAGGTGGTCAAAGATGCTGAGGTTAGAGGAATACCAAAAGTAAAGATTACTTTATATCAAGCGATGCTAAAAGCTGATAAAATGGAATATGTTATTCAAAAAGCTGTAGAACTTGGAGTTACAAAAATAGTACCGTTTATTAGTAGGAATGTTGTTGTTAAATTGGATGATAAGGATAAAGTTAAAAAAGTAGAAAGATTTAACAAAATCAGTCAAGAAGCATCTAAGCAATGCGGAAGAAGCGATATTGTACAAGTTGATAATGTTTGTTCATTTAGTGATGTTGTTAAGAATGTTCAAAGTTATGAAAAGTGCATTGTGGCATATGAGAATGAAACTGTAAAATTAAAAAGTTTTTTGACGGAGAACAAAGAGATAAAGGAAATTGCTATTATAATAGGTGCTGAGGGCGGATTTGATGAAAGCGAAATTCACGAGCTAATGAGTGTCGGGTGTAATTCGATAAGCTTAGGAGATAGGATTTTAAGGGCTGAAACTGCTAGTCTTAATTTGATTTCCATATTAATGTATGAACTTAACTAATATTATGTAGAAAGTTGATATAAATTATGATAAAATGTATTAATGTATGGAGGAGTGAAATGTATGAATATTAGACTAGATGACTTTTTATATAATGATGATATTGTTAAAACTAATTTAGAGAAATCGAACGATTGGATTGCAAATATAGCGTATAAGGTTTTTTCGGAGGATGGAGAATTTGAAATTGCATTCGATGATAGATATTTAAATAGTTTAGTTATGGTTGGAGATAAAATGAAGGTAACTAAAACGGTTGAGGGGTTTGAATATATTATAGATGCTGTGATTACTCAAATAAGAATTGAACCGACCAGGACAATGTTACTTAGAGTTGAAGAAATAAATAAAGTACAAAATTTAAGAAAAGACGAAAGATTTTCCGTTAATTATGCAACTACAATTCAGAGTTTTTCAGAATTAGATGGTGTTTTTGGAGTAGTAACTAATATTAGTGTGTCAGGACTTGCTTTTGTGTGCAAACAGGAATTTGCAATAGGTGAAGTTGTTAGACTTTCAATAATGTTACCTTCAAGTTCTTTTATGATTGATGCTGAAATAATGAGAATTAGTGATTCTAATGTGGGTAATGAATACGGAGTTAGATTTTTGCGTTCAGATGAAGATGCTATCAAGGATGTTGAAAGATTAATAGAAGATATAAAAGAGAGAGAGGACAGGCTATCACGTATAGTTGGTTTTAATATTTTATAGAGGGGATTTTTATAATGGATAAAGCAGAATTGTTAAAGAAAAGTACATATTTTTATGATTTGCCGGAAGAATTAATAGCTCAAGACCCTTTAGAAAAAAGAGACGAGTCTAGACTATTAGTTCTAAATAAGAATACAGGGAAAATAGAACATAAAACTTTTAAAAACGTAATTAATTATCTTAATCCGGGCGATTGTTTGGTTATTAATAATACTAGGGTTATTCCCGCAAGATTAATTGGTAAGAAAGAACTTACAGAAGGAAAGATAGAACTATTTTTGTTGAAAGATTTAGGAAATGATTGTTGGGAGGTTTTAGCTAAGCCGGGTCGAAAGGCTATACCAGGTGCTAGGTTTGTGTTTGGCGAGATGGAGGAGCTAAAGGCAGAAGTTCTAGAAGTAAAAGATGATGGAAATAGAATTATAAAATTATATTATAAAGGAATTTTTCAAGAAGTTTTGGATAAAGTGGGTGGAGTTCCATTACCGCCATATATTCATAATAAATTAAAGGATAAAGAGAGGTATCAGACTGTTTATTCTAAATTTAAAGGTTCATCTGCTGCACCTACTGCCGGATTGCATTTTACAAAAGAGTTATTAAAAAATATTGAGGAAAAAGGTATAGATATAGCAGAAGTTACTCTTCATGTTGGACTTGGTACGTTTAGACCCGTTAAGGAAGATGATATTTTGAAGCACAAAATGCATTCTGAGTGGTATGAAATTAATGAAGATGCTTGTAATAAAATAAATAATGCCAGAAAAAATGGCGGAAGAATTATTGCAGTAGGTACTACTTCTTGTAGAGTATTAGAAAGTGTTTCTAAAAAAGGTGAAGAATTAGTGCCGATGACTGGAAATACAGACATATTTATTTATCCGGGGTATGAGTTTAAAGTTTTAGATGGGTTGATTACAAATTTCCATTTACCGGAGTCTACTTTAATTATGCTCGTAGCTGCATTAGCCGGATATGATAATATTATGAACGCGTATAAGATTGCTGTAAAAGAAAAGTATAGATTCTTTAGCTTTGGTGACGCAATGCTTATTATTTGATTTGAAAGGATTATAGTTATGTTTGAATATGAGTTAATAAAAAAAGATGGAAACGCAAGATTAGGGAGACTTCATACGCCACATGGAATTATTGAAACTCCGGTGTTTATGCCTGTTGGTACTCAAGCTACTGTAAAAACGATGACGCCACATGAGTTAAAGGATATAGGAGCTCAAATAATTTTAAGTAATACGTATCATTTATATTTAAGACCGGGACATGAATTAGTAAAAGAGGCTGGTGGACTTCATTCTTTTATGAACTGGGATGGAGCTATTTTAACAGATAGTGGTGGATTCCAAGTGTTTAGCTTGGCGGATTTGAGGAATATTACTGAAGAAGGTGTTACTTTTAATTCTCACATAGATGGGTCTAAGCATTTTATTTCACCTGAGAAGGCTATGGAAATAGAAAATGCTCTAGGTGCTGATATAATTATGGCATTTGATGAATGTGCACCATATCCTTGCGATTATGACTATGCAAAGAAGTCAATGGAGATGACTGTTAGATGGGCGAGAAGATGCAAGGATGCTCATCAAAATACAGAAAAACAGGCGCTATTTGGAATTGTACAAGGAAATATGTATAAGGATTTAAGGGCTAATTGTGCTGAGAAATTAGTTGAAATGGATTTTCCAGGGTATGCTATTGGTGGGCTTAGTGTTGGCGAACCGGCAGAATTAATGTATGAAATGCTAGACTTTACAGTACCAATGTTGCCTGAGAATAAACCTAGATATAATATGGGGGTAGGGTCTCCAGATTATTTAATTGAATCTGTATATCGTGGAATTGATATGTGCGATTGTGTATTGCCTACAAGAATTGCAAGAAATGGTACAGCAATGACATCAAATGGAAAAGTTGTTGTAAGAAATGCAGAGTATGCACATGACTATAGACCACTTGATTTAGAATGTGATTGCTACACATGTAAGAACTTTACACGTGCGTATATTAGGCATTTAGTTAAAGCAGGGGAAATATTGGGGGCAAGACTTATAACTATGCATAATTTATATTTCCTTATTAATCTTATGAAAAATATTAGAGAGTCTATAAGAGAAGAAAGATTTTTAGAGTTTAGGGAAGAATTTTATAAGAAGTGGAAAAAGTAGGAGGTTTATATATTGAAGGTTTATGCTTTTGTTGGACCGAGTGGCACTGGAAAAAGCTATAGAGCACAATGGATAGCGCGAGAAAATGGATTAGAGTGTATAATAGATGATGGCCTTTTGATAAGAGAAAATAAGATTTTGGCAGGGAAATCAGCCAAAAAGGAGGCTAGTAGAATAGCTTCTGTTAAGTGTGCTATTTTTAATGATAAAAATCATGCTGATGCTGTGATTAAGGCTATAGATAATGAGAAACCAAGTGGGTTATTGATTCTTGGAACTTCTGATGAAATGGTAAATAAAATAGTAGAAAGACTAAAATTGCCTCAAATAGAAAAAATAATACGTATAGAAGACGTGGCGAGTGAGAAGGAAATTGAGAAAGCTAAATATTTAAGAAAAGAACTTGGAAAACATGTAATACCGGTGCCGATTGTTGAAATAAAAAATCAATTTTCGGGATATTTTATGAATCCGTTGAAAATTTTTAGAAAAAGAGAAAATAACGAAGCACCTCTAGCGGAGAAAACTATTGTTAGACCAGCTTTTAGTTATATGGGTGAGTATACTATCTCGGAAAATGTTATTAATTCGCTTGTGTATAATGTAGCGAAAAATTTTGAAGGAATAAAGAAGGTAGTAAGAGTAAGAAATAAAAATCTAAATGATGGTGTTATTATAGAAGTTGAAATTATGTGTTTATATGGATATAACTTGATGGAAGTTATGTCTAAATTGGCAGAAAAAATAAAAGTTGAAATCGATAGGATGACAGCATTAAATATCGAAAAGCTAAATATCGAAACTAAAAGTATAGTGATGGATAAGGATGAAAATTAAAATTCATCCTTTTTTGTTACCTTTAAGAAGGTACAAACATGACTAATTGTAAAAAGTTTGATAAAAATATAAAAAAGTTTTAAAAAGTGGTTGACAAAGCATTCAAATTAGTTTATTATATAAAACATCGTCACGGACGGTTCGACAATATGTGATAAAAAACTTAAAAAAGTTGAAAAAACATATTGACAAAACAGTCGCGATGATGTATCATATAAAACGTTGTTACGCAAGTAATTGCAACACAAAATA
>CAKSUD010000025.1 GCA_934500865.1 uncultured Clostridia bacterium
AATAACTAAGGAACGCATAATCTTTTCTAAAAGGAGGAAAATTAAATGGAAGATAAGATACAATATGCAAAGGAATTAGAAGAAAAAAGAAAGATAATAAATGAAAAACATATGAAAAACGGAGTAACGATTATAGATCCAAAAGTTACATATATAGACGAAACTGTTGAGATAGGTGAAGGAACAATAATTTATCCCGGAAATATCTTAGAAGGCAGTACAAAAATAGGAAAGAACTGTGTACTTGGTCAAAATAACAGAATTGTAGATAGCACTGTTGATGACGAAGCCGATGTAATGAGTTCTGTATTAATAGAAAGTAAGGTAGGGAGTGGAACACACGTTGGGCCATTTGCATACTTAAGACCTAATTCAAATGTTGGAAAAAATGCAAGAATAGGAGATTTCGTAGAATTAAAGAATTCAACAATAGGAGACGGAACAAAGGTTTCGCACTTAACATATGTCGGAGATAGTGATGTAGGCAGTGAAGTAAACTTCGGTTGCGGAACAGTCACAGTAAATTACGATGGAATAAACAAACATAGAACAACAATAGGAAATAAAGTATTTATAGGATGCAATACAAACTTAGTAGCACCTGTAAAACTAGGCGATGGTGCATATACAGCAGCAGGTACAACAGTAACCCAAGACGTACCTGAAAATTCTTTAGTAATAGGTAGAGTAAGACAAGAAGTAAAAGAAGGTTGGGCTAAAGGAAAAACAAAAGTAAATAAGTAGAAAGGAAACTATAATATGAAACCAATAGTGGCAGTAGTAGGAAGACCTAACGTAGGGAAATCCTCATTTTTTAATTATATAGCCGGAAAAAGAATATCAATCGTAGAGGATACACCAGGAGTTACAAGAGATAGAATTTATACTGATGTCGAATGGCGTGGAAGAAAGTTTACGATGATAGATACAGGAGGAATAGAACCCAAAACTAATGACAGTATCTTAGTTCAAATGAAATACCAAGCTGAACTAGCAATGGATAGTGCAGACGTTATTGTGTTTATGGTAGATATGAAAGATGGCATCACATCAGCTGACTATGAAGTATCTAAAATGTTAAGAAAAACAGGAAAACCAATAGTATTAGTTGTAAATAAAGTAGATAAAACAGGAGAAATGCCGGCAGAAGTGTATGAATTCTATAACTTAGATATGGGTGACCCACATCCGATTTCAACACTTCAAGGACTTGGAATAGGTGACGCATTAGACGCTATTTATGAAAATTTCAGAGACATTCCGGAAGAGGAAGAAGACGAAGCAGTAATAAAAGTCGCTCTAATAGGAAAACCGAATGTAGGAAAATCATCTTTAATAAATAAAATCCTAGGTGAACAAAGGGTAATAGTAAGCGATGTTCCAGGTACAACCAGAGACGCAATAGATACTGACTTTGAGCGTGACGGTCAGAAATATACATTTATAGATACAGCCGGACTTCGCAAGAAAAGTAAGGTTAATGAAAATATAGAAAAGTACAGTGGAATGAGAACTGTAACGGCTATAGAAAGAGCCGATGTTTGTTTATTATTAATAGATGCAAATGACGGTGTAACAGAACAAGATACAAAAGTTGCAGGTTATGCACATGAAGCCGGAAAAGGTATCATAATTGTAGTAAATAAGTGGGATATTCATGAAAAAGAAACAGGCACATTAGAAAAGTATAAAGAGAAAGTTTATCAAGATTTGGCATATTTAACATATGCACCAATAGTCTTTGTATCAGCCTTAACAGGTCAAAGAGTTAATAAGCTTTTTGAATTAATTCCGTATGTAGCTGACCAAAATGCAATGAGAATTTCAACAGGAATGCTAAATGATGTAATAAATGAAGCTATTGCAATGGTTCAACCACCATCAGACAAGGGCAGAAGATTAAAAGTTTTATACGCAACACAAGTTTCTACAAAACCACCTACGTTTGTAGTGTTTGTAAATAGTAAAAAATTAATGCACTTCTCATATATGAGGTATTTAGAAAACCAAATAAGAAAAAACTTCGGATTAGAGGGAACTTCGGTAAAAATGATAGCAAGAGAAAAAGGAAGTAAAGACGAGTAGAAATACGAAGGAGGAATAGAAATGATAAACTTAGCAACGGTATTGTTTTACGGACAACTTGTTTTAATAGGAGTAATTGCATATTTATTAGGAAGTGTTAATTCATCTATTATAGTAGGAAGGTTTTATAAAATAGATATAAGAGAACATGGAAGCGGAAATGCAGGACTCACAAATACATTAAGAACTTTGGGTAAAAAAGCAGCGGCATTTGTTTTAATAGGCGATGTGTTAAAGGGTGTACTTGCAATTTTAATTGCAAGGTTACTCGCACCAACGGCAATAATTAATACTTTTAACATAAATGGTCATATAATTCCTGTAGAAAAACAATTTACTGACCTAGCTATGCAAATAGCTGGAGTTTTAGTAATCCTCGGACATATATTCCCTGTATTTTATAAATTCAAGGGTGGAAAAGGTGTGCTAACATCAATAACAGTAATTTTTATGGTTAGTTGGCAAGTCGGACTTGCATGTTTACTAGTATTTGTAATAGTAGTAGCATTAACAAGATATGTTTCTTTAGGTTCTGTGCTAGCAGCATTTTCATTTCCATTTTTAATAGTTGCAATGGATCCTTATACAGAAATGCTACAAGATTTTAGTTGGTTAATTTTTGCAATTATCCTTGCAAGTTTAGTAATCTTTATGCATAGGGGAAATATTGCGAGACTATATAATAACACAGAAAGAAAACTAGGCGAGAAAAAAGAAGACTATGAAAAGAGAATTTTAAAAGCTTACTAATACATAAGGAGATAAGTATGAATATTTGTACAATTGGTTCCGGAAGTTGGGGAATAGCACTTAGTATGCTGTTATTTGACAACAAACATAACGTAAAAATTTGGTCAAGAAATGATAGTGAAATAGAAGAAATCAATAATAAACATACGGCAGCTAGATATTTGCCGGGAGTAATAATTCCGAGTCAAATAAAAGCTACCAAAGATGTGGAAGAAGCATTAAATGATAGTGAAATCGTAATTTTAGCTGTGCCATCTACTGCAATAAGACAATGTTCAAGTATGATAGCAAAATATTTAAAAAATCAAATTGTGGTAAATGTGGCTAAAGGACTTGAAGCGGGTACATTAAAAAGATTATCTGAGGTTATGGAAGAAGAATTACCTAAGGGACAAAAAATAGCGGTTTTATCCGGACCGAGTCACGCGGAAGAAGTGGCAAGAAAACTGCCTACTGTTGTGGCTGTAAGTTCTTATAATGAAGAAGTTAGAGAAGTTGTAAGTTCAGCTTTTATGAATGAATACTTTAGAGTATATCCAAATAGTGATTTACTTGGTGTAGAAATTGGAGGAGCTGTTAAAAATGTAATAGCTTTGTGTGCTGGAATTTCAGACGGACTTGGATTTGGTGATAATGCAAAGGCAGGATTAATCACAAGAGGATTAGCCGAAATTATCCGTTTAGGAACTAAAATGGGCGGAAAACCTGAAACATTTTACGGACTTACTGGAATAGGGGACTTGGTGGTAACCTGTGCAAGTAAGCACAGTAGAAACCATAGAGCCGGAGAATTTTTAGGTCAAGGCTATTCACTTCCCGAAACATTAAATAAAGTAAATATGGTAGTTGAGGGAGTAAATGCAGCAAAATCCATACAAGAATTAGGCAGAAAATACTCTGTGGAGCTTCCGATAACCGAACAGGCATGTGAGGTACTCTTTAACGAAAAAGACCCTAAAAGAGCAGTTTTAGAATTAATGGGAAGAGATAAGAAAAATGAAATATAAAAATAGCCCTATGTTTATTCAACATAGGGCGTTTTTTTACTTACTCATTTCAGCAAGTCTCATTAATTCATCCCATCTAGCATCAACTTCAGCTTGAATTTCTTCAATCATCCATTCATTGCCAGGTTTGAAGATGTGTTTAAATCTCTTTTGAAGTTTCAAGAATTCTTCTACTGGAACTCTTTCCTTTGGAATATAGTTAATTGTATATTTACCATTTTCAACTTCATATACAGGCCAGAAACGTGTTTCAACAGCCAATTCATTAACTTTCATTAAGTCAGCTGAATTGTACTTCCAACCAGTAGGACATGGAGCAAGGCAGTTTACGAAACAAGGACCTTTTGTGTAAATAGCTTTTTCAGCTTTAGTTGTAATATCGCTAAAGTTTTTGAAACAAGCTGTTTGTGCAACATATGGTAAGTGGTGGTTAGCCATAACCATTGTTAAGTCCTTTCTAAATTGTAACTTACCAGGCTTTACAGAACCTGCAGGAGTTGTTGATGTATCTGCATACTTTGGAGTAGCTGAAGAACGTTGAACACCAGTGTTCATGTACGCTTCGTTATCATAACAGAAGTATACCATGTCGTGTCCTCTTTCCATAGCTCCAGACATAGATTGGAAACCAATATCGTATGTTCCACCGTCTCCACCAAAAGCTAAGAATTTAACATCCTTATCAGTAGGGAGTTTTCCCTTTCTCTTTAATGCTTCATATGCTGCTTCAGCACCTGAACAAGTAGCACCTGAGTTTTCAAATGCACTGTGAATGAAAGAATCTTCCCATGCTGTGTATGGATAAATATAGGTACAAACTTCTAAGCAACCTGTTGCTGAAGTTATAACAGCATGGTCTTCCGGATGAAGTCCACGTAAAATTGCTCTTACAACTGGAGGAGCTCCACAACCGGCACACATTCTATGACCAGGAGCAAGACGCTCAGGTTTTTTTGCATATTCTTTAAGATTATATGCCATTTTTTATCATTCCTTTCAAAATTATTCTCTAACGCCAAGATGATTATAAACTTCGCCGACATTTCCTGTCTTTACGATATCACTAAGTCTGTCATAAACAGCTTTAATATCATCAGTCTTAACATCTCTACCGCCAAGACCGTAGATGAAGTTAATAACCTTAGGAGTTGTAACACCCTTAACAAACATAGCACTTACAACTTCTTCAAATAAAGGACCACCGGCAGCATTTAAGCTATCAGCCTTATCCATAACAGCAATTGCCTTGCAATTCTTAAGAGCATCAGCAATTTCGTCTGTTGGGAATGGTCTAAATACTCTAGGTTTTACTAAACCAGCCTTAATTCCTTTAGCACGAAGTTCATTAACAACGAATTTAGCTGTACCAGCTGTAGAGTTTAATACAACGATAGCAATTTCAGCATCATCCATCATATATTTTTCAATTAATTCATATTTTCTGCCTGTCATTTTTTCAAATTCAGCAGCAACATCTAAAATAACCTTTTTAGCATTTTTCATAGCCATAGCTTGTTGCATTTTATGCTCATAGTGATGAGCTTGAAGGTCTAGAGGACCAACAGCAACAGGATGATTTGGGTCAAGCAAACTCCAAGGAGCTTTATATTCTCCAACGAAAGCTTTTACCTTATCATCTTCGATAAGTTCGATATTTTCAATAGCATGGCTTGTGATAAAACCATCTTGACAAACCATAACAGGAAGACGAACATCTTTGTGTTCAGCAATTCTAACAGCCATAATAGCGTTATCATATGCTTCTTGGTTTGTTTCACTATATAATTGAATCCATCCTGAATCTCTAGCACCCATAGAATCTGAATGATCATTATGAATGTTTAAAGGACCAGAAACAGTTCTGTTAACCAAATTTAATATAATTGGAAGTCTTGAACTTGCAGCTATATAAAGCATTTCCCACATAAGTGACATACCATTTGAAGAAGTGGCAGTCATAGCTCTAGCTCCGGCAGCAGAAGCACCAATACAAGCACTCATCGCACTATGTTCACTTTCAACAGCAACGAACTCAGTATCTACTTGTCCGTTAGCAACGAAAGAAGAAAAGTATTGAGGTATTTCTGTAGAAGGAGTAATAGGGAAAGCAGCAACAACGTCAGGATTAATTTGTTTCATAGCAGTAGCGACAGCTTCGTTACCACTTAGTCTTTCTCTTATTGACATCTTTTTTACCCCCTTATTTATTTTCCGTAAAATCATAAGCACCAAAAGGACAAACCTTTGTGCAAACACCGCAACCTTTGCAGTGATCGTAATCTATACCAACCATTTTTCCTGTTTCTTTATCAACAGTAACAGAAGCATCAGGGCAAACAGGGTAACAAAGTAAACATTGTTTGCATTTTTCTTCGTGCCAAACAGGCATCATAGAACGCCAGTCACCAGTTTTGAATTGTTTTGAATTACCAGGTTGTGCAATAGTACCACCTTCAGTAATATCCTTGTAAGAAACATCATTTTTAACTATTTCATATTTACTCATAGACCTTTAACCTCCTGCATAGAACGTTTTAACGCATTCATATTACCTTCGATAACTTCAGGCTTTTTAGCAAACTTATGTCTAAATGAACCTTCCATATCAGCTAAGAACGCATTTTCATCCATTATACCGCTTACTTTAATAACAGCAGCAAGCATAGGAGTATTAGGGAAGTAAGCACCTAAGCAGTCAATAGAAATTGACCTAGCATCAATTGTGCAAATCTTACCTTTATATCCCCCAAGAGTTTCACGAACTTCTTCTGGAGATTTTGTTGTATTGACGATAATAGCACCTGTCTCTTTAAGACCAGCTGTTACAGGAACAGACTTAATTAAAGAGTCGTCAACAACTACTACATAGTCAGGTTCATAGATATTGCTATGAACTGTGATTCTCTCATCACAAATTCTGTTATAAGCAGTAATTGGTGCACCCATTCTTTCCGGACCGTATTCAGGGAAACCTTGAACATAAAGACCGGTATTAAATGCAGCATCAGCAAGTAGTAATGATGCGGTTTTAGCACCTTGACCACCACGACCATGCCAACGTATTTCAGTTAATTTTGCCATAATGTCTTCCTCCTTACTAAACTTGTGGACCCACTCCACCACAGGTAGTATATGACTTATAGAGGATGTTGTCAAGGAACAGACTCAAAATAAAATCGCGAAATTTGCAAAAAAATATACAAAAAATCATAAAAAATACTAAACTTATTTTATATATATGCCGATTAATAAATATGAAAAACAATTGTTATGTAAAGTTTCGTGCTTTCATAGCACCACAATTAAGATACATATATAACGTATAAGATAACGAGATATATGTAAAAATCAAAGGAGGAGTTTTTTATGAAGTTAAAAAATCTAGTTAAAAAAGGTGGAGTAGCTGATATCGTTACTTTGATGATTATCGTAGGTCTAGTTATCGCGTTAATTATCGCAGTTGTATTACCAATGATTAGACAAGCAAGAAATGCTGGTGGAGATAACAGTGAAATGATTTCTGGAACCAATGAATTCACAAGTAAACTTGCTGAAGAAGGTGGCGGATACGACGTTGATTAGACTAAATATTTTGAAATAGTATAGAGAATCCGGCATTAATGAAGCCATTATTGCCGGATTTCTAAATAATAGTAAAAAAATTTCTCGTTTGAGGGAGTAGATAGATATGAAAAGAAAACAAAAAGGCGGAATAGAAGGAATTATAGCTACAATAATTATGGTTGGGTTAGTAGTTGCATTAATTATTGCGGTAATATTGCCTATGACTAGAGAAACTAAAGATGTTGGAGATGCAGGGAAAAATAGAATGTCCGAATTAGAAAGTAGATTAGGTGGTTAATGTGAGAAATTTATTTAAAGAGGTGATTACGGTGAATAGAAAATTAAAAGGTGGAATGGAAGGCATTATTGCGGCCATTATTTTAGCTGGACTTGTAGTAGCACTTCTTTTAGGTGTTGTTGTACCTATGTCTAATGAGGGTGATAAACTAATAGATAAGTCTACCAATAAGTTAGTAGACCAACAAGTAAATATGAGACCAAGATAAATTTAAAGAAAAATTATACCTATAAAAAGGGAGTGCAGGGAAAATGAGTGAAAAAGCTTTGAAATTAAAAAAAGGTGGTTTGGATACCATTATTGCATATATCGTGGTAATGCTACCTCTTTTGTATGTTCTTGTTTATATAATTGCTACTATATATCATTTTTCCGTACAAATGTATATGAACCAAGTAGTAAAAGAAGCAACAGTTATGGCGAGTACTTATGGTGAGGTAACGACTGGTCATGCAGATTACATAGAGGAAAAACTAAAAAATATACTAGATAAAGATGACCATGGAAATGTATGTAGAATCGAGTACTATGTAAGACCATTTGATGAGAATAGCGGAGTAGTCGGAGCCGTACTAGGGCCATATGATACAATTCCTACTGTTAAAAAAGCTGACATAATAGGAATTTATGTTACATCAATAAAGCCGTCAATATTAGGAAATGTCTCTAGCTTTAGTTTATTTGGTGGTGGTTCAGATACAAATAATTTGTATTATACTTCTTATAGAGAGGAGATTATAAGAAATGAACACCCGTGATATTATAAAAGATAATAAGGGCAGCGGGTTGGGAGTTATCTTATACGGAGTAACTTTGTTACTTATATTGATTTTCGTAGCAGTAAATATAGTTAATGCGAAAGTTATTGAAAATGGATATAATTCTTTAAGGGACGCCGTACAATCTGCTTCTTCAGGTTCTGTTATTCATTTATTAACAAAACAGAATACTAATACTAATACACAGGCTCAACAAAGTATTATTAGTGGAGATAGATATGATATATATCTTCAATTGGCTTTAGGATATATTATAAATAGAAATACTAGTGCAATAAACAATACTTATGCTCAGTCTGGTGAGTTAAATAACTTCATAAAGCTAGACCATCAAAAAGTAGTAAATGAAACTATGGCGCTACTTGAAAATGCAATAATAAGGAAAAAGGGCGCTAGTACGATAAATGATACCAATAAATATAAAATAATGACGTTTTTTATAGAACCATATTATGATAAGGCTACGAGTAAAAAGTTTTTCCATATAGTAGCTTATGGGAATGGAGACTATAATCTTAATAATGGGATCCAAAAAGAAGTAGCTACAAGTATGGTTAGAAGTGACAGTACAAATAATATGAAGTCTGTTTATAATGAAGTAGAAAGCACTATAAATAGTATAGTTAATTGTGAATATGGTGGCATGGATGAAATTGATAAAGAGGCTTATGATATAAGTACAAAGTTTGATATAAATTTGAATGCTACCGGCTCATACGACTATAATAAATTAATTAGAGAAATGGAAACATATCCTCATTATTTAATAGTAGTAAAGGATTTTGCACTTCCGACTATATTCGATGGCGTAGAAACTAATAGCGGTAATCCTGGAATAAAGAGTGTATTTACTAGTTTATCTGGTGACGGTTCCTTATCTTCACCGATGTGTGCGTTAAATACAGGTAAAATTCAAAGACAAACGGAGGATAAAGGCTGGAGCCATAATAGATAATTATGAAAAAGGATTTAATATTTACATTTGTCTTATTTTTAATACAATGTATTTTAGTAACAACAATAAAGGGTTTTACTTACCCTTTATTGTTGTTATTTTTAGTATTAGGGATTTTTACATATATTTCAATAATTGACTGGAGAACAGGCCTTATATCTGTAGAATTAAATATCGGTGTTTTTGTGTTATCTGCATTATATGCTTTTTTTAGTTCTATGTCGTTAAAAGTTATTGGGATTAATTTTTTATGTTTTGTTTTGCCATTTATATTAATAGAAGCATTTTTTCAACTAGCTATAAATAGAGGAAAAGATCCGGAAAAGTTTTTAGTTGGTGGGGGAGATATATTTCTTTTTGCTAGTATGTCGATGCTTCTTAGCACACTTGGCATGATGATTATGTTATTTTTTGCTTGCTTATTTAGTTTAATTGTGTCTAAAATAATAAAAAAGAGTTTAATTCATTTTGCACCATTTATTCAAATTGGATTACTTATAGCATTATTTTTCTAAATTAAAATAATTTTTAGGGGGAAATAAAATGTTAATATTATCTTTTTTGGTTCCGGTATTACTGTGGTTACTGGCCATAGCGGTATGCGGAATTTTTCCTTTTGGAGAGTATACATTACTTACATCTGATATGTTTTTTCAATATACTTATTTTTTCGAGTTTTACCAAAAGGTCCTACAAGATGGAATTAATATTTTTTATTCTTTTGCTTATGGTTTAGGTTCAGAAACATTGGGGTTAATAGCGTATTATCTAGCTAGCCCCCTAAATTTTATACTTTATTTCTTTAGTAAAGAAAATATAACGGAGGCTATATTAACTATTAATCTAGTTAAAATTGGTTTGTGTGGCTTAAGTTTTGGAATATTTCTAAAAGCGAAGTTTAATAAAAAATCTTGGATTAATATAGGATTTTCTACTTGTTATGCACTTATGGCATATAACATGGTTTATCAATTTAATATAATGTGGTTAGATGGAGTAATTTTATTACCTATTATAGTTTTAGGAATTGATAGACTCTTTGAAAAAAATAAGCCTTTTTTATTTTACTTTAGTTTACTTGTTGCGATAATTTCTAATTGGTATATTGGTTGGATGTTATGTATCTTTTCGTTTTTATATGTAATATATTTATCATCGCCTAATTTTAGAGAAAATATAAAGAAGATAGGTAAGTTAATTTTAGTTGGAATATTATGTGCAGGTTCGGCTATAATTATTATATTACCTACTGTTTATTCTCAATTACAAGTTGAATCCAGATTGGATTTAGTAAAAGATAATATTGGAAATATAAACTTTAAAATTTTAGATATCTTATCTAAGTTTATTATAGGTTCATTTAACTATGGTGAGATAACAAGTAAAGGCATTTATCCTAAGTTTTTAAATTTGCCAAATGTTTTTTGTGGTGTTTTTATTACTTTTTTAGTTATATTATACTTTATAAATAAAAAAATAGATAAAAAAGATAAGATTAAAGATGGCGTTATTTTGACAGTTATGTTTGCAAGTTGTTTGTTTAATGCTATTAATATTATTTGGCATGGGTTTAGCATTAATGCGTGGTTTCCGTATAGATATTCATTTATTATAAGTTTTATAATGATTTTTATTGCATATAAGAGTTATTGGAAGCTAGATGATATTGATAATAAAAAAATATTAAAGATATTCGGGATAATAGTACTAATTTGCTTCATTATCGAAAAAATGAAATATAACTATTTAGTGGATGGAGTAATATATGTAACATTGTTGATTCTAGGGATGTATATTTATGCATTTACAGGGGGAAAAAACAAGAAATATTTTATATTTTTATTGAATTTTATTATTTGTTTTGAATTACTTATAAATTCTATTATTGTATTTTCAAATTTTACATATAGAAACAGAAATGAAATTTATGCTACAGAAGCAACTTTTAATACGGCGATAGAAAGTATAGAAGAAAATGACAATGGATATTTTAGAGTGGAAAATAACATTGGACAAGCACCATTCCAATTTGGAAAAAATATATGTGGAGTAAGCAATAGTAGCAGTACTGCTATGGAAAAGGGGTTTGCATTGCTAGACGGATTGGGATTTTATAGAATTAGTAATGTTACTTTGAATTACAATTTTACTACTCCATTTAACGATTCTATTTTAGGGATAAAGTATCTTGTAGGAGATGGAGAAAAAACTTATTATAAGGAATATGATAAGGAAAATAAAATTTGGATAAATCTTGATGCTTTATCTTTAGGATTTATGGTAAATGAAAAAATAGGTAACGTAAAAGATTTATTAAATTCGGCTGGAATTCCAAGAGACCCATTTGAAAATCAAAATAATATAGCTCAAAATATGATTAAAAACGGAAAAGAAATCTTTAATAAAATAAATATTTCTTCGATAGAGCGTAATAATTTAATTGAAAGTGAAGGAAGCCTTTATCAGGAAAGTAAACTTGAACCGTCATCCATTAGATTTGAAATTAATGTTGAAGAAGAAAAAGATATTTATTTAGAAATATACGGAAAAGGACATAATGAAAGGAAAGAAAAGCTATATGTAAATGGTAAAGATTTTTTAGGGAAAGAAAAATACGTGGAAGATTTTGGTATTATTAATTTAGGTAAATTTAAAAAAGGTGAAAAAGTAGAAATTGAAATTAAATATTTAACTACGGGTGAGTTTCCTGTAAAAAGCATATATGCGTATTATTTTAATGAAGATGAATATAAGGAATTAATAAGTGAATTAAAAAATAATCAGCTAGATATTTATAATATGACTAGTTCGAAGTTAGAAGGAAGAGTTAATGCGACTAATGATAAAGACATTTTACTTATAACATTTTTATATAATGAATTTATGAAAGTAAAGGTGGATGGCGAAGAGGTAAAACCGGTAGAGGTTTTAGATTCACTAATTGGAATTAAATTATCTGAAGGCGAACATACGATAGAATTATGGTATGAACCGACATTAGTAAAAATAAGCGGATTAGTGTCAATAGCATTTTTTATTGGCTCTTGCTTGATAATTTCGTCGTGTTTTAACCACAAGGAACGTTCTTGAACACTACATATATTGTTTTACAGAAGAATAATATTTTGAATTGCGTTTTGAGATAATTAAAGAAAAAAAGAGAAAAACGAAGAAAAACAAAGTTTGAAAATGAAGAATTAAAATGTTTTTAAAATTGTGTTGACATAGATTATGTTACGTTGTATAATAATAAAGTCGTTGTTAAGGCAATTACATTAAAAAATATATAGAAAGATTGAAAGGAAGGGTAATAATGAACGCAACACATATCGTAAAAGCAAGCGAAATCGAAAGAGCTTGGTATTTAGTTGACGCTGAAGGACTTACACTTGGTAGAGTTGCAAGTGAAGTTGCTAAAATTTTAAAGGGTAAAAACAAACCTACTTATTCTACAAATATGGACTGTGGAGATTACGTTATCGTTATTAATGCTGATAAAGTAAAACTTACAGGTGCAAAATTAACTCAAAAATTATACAGACATCATACAGGTTTTCCTGGTGGACTTAAAGAAGTTAAGGCTAAGGACATGTTAGAAAGAAGACCAGTTAGAATGTTTGAATTAGCAGTTAAAGGAATGCTTCCTAAGAATGCTTTAGGTAGAGAAATGATTAAAAAGTTGAAGGTTTATGCCGGAGCTGAACATGAACATGCTGCACAAAAACCTGAAAAATTAGAAATTAAGGCATAAGGAGGAAACGATAATGGCTAAGAATTATTTTTATGGTACTGGTAGAAGAAAAGAAGCCGTTGCACGTGTAAGACTTGTTCCTGGAAAAGGAAAGATTACAATTAACGGAAAAACTATTGAAGAATTTTTTGGTTTAGAAACACTTAGAATGATAGTAAAGCAACCATTAGTTTTAACAAACAATGAAGCTAAATATGACATCATTGCAAAGGTTATCGGTGGAGGATATACTGGTCAAGCTGGAGCTATCCGTCACGGTTTATCTCGTGCTTTACTTCAAGCAAACGAAGAGAATAGAGCAGTTCTTAAGAAAGCTGGTTTCTTAACAAGAGATCCAAGAATGAAGGAAAGAAAGAAGTACGGACTAAAGAAAGCAAGAAAAGCACCACAATTCTCAAAGAGATAATGGCAAAAGAAAAGAGCGATATTTCATCGCTCTTTTTTTGTACTTTAACGAATTGCAATAATTCTATCAGCTAGAATACTGTTTGCAAAAGCATTTACAATTGCACGCATCGCAGCTACTTCTTGAATGTCTGTGTTCAAGGCCGATTCTATGTTGTACTTATCCGGGGCAAAAGCATGTTTTAATGCATTTTCGAGTTCTTCACAAAATAAATTATACCCTTCTTCAACAGAGAACCAGCGTTTAGTCATAACGATAGATTCACGTATGTCCGCAAGTGGCATAAGCCTTTTAAAGATGCAAATTACAAATAAGTATGCAAGATGGCCTCTGTTATACTTTTTCTTTTTCGGCGGGTTTATTATTTTGTGCTTTACGTAGTTATTAATCATTGTTGAAGTTATAATCGGGACTTTTGGATTATTATTAAAAAGTGATAGATTATTTTCCAAAATACATACAACTTGGTCTATGTATAATTCAATTTCAGGTAGTTCGCTCCAACGTGGGCAATGATAATTCATAATATCTTCTGCAGAGATTTCCATAAGCTTTTTCCTTTCAAAAATATCTATGAATTTATCTTAACATAATCAAAAAATATGGTCAAGAAAAAAGCACGTATTCGTGCTTTTTCTGTTACTGTGCTACATTAGGGACACTTATTTTAGGCATTTGATTTCCATTCTTATTTATATCTAGTATATTATTATTCATAGGTGAATTGGTAGGGGAAGGACTTGGAGAAGAAGTATTATTCATTATATCATTTTTGTTTATTTCTGTTGGTAAGTTACTGTTTTTTGGTTGTGTATTCATTAAGTTTTGGTTTATTTGTTGCGGGGTTGTACCATTATTTTTTCCGGTATTATTCATTGTCCCTGATACAGAAACAACGCCGACTAGTAATACTAAACAAGCTAGTCCGAAGAACATAGCTATCCAATTTTTGTTATTCATAAAATCATTCCTTTCGGTTTTTGATGAGAATATTATTTGCAGTTTAATAAAAAATATGTTATACAGAAGTTGTATATTTGAATGAATTATAATTTTAATTAATACATTATATAATAAACGTAATTTGGGGGTATAGAGATGATAAAGTATCTTATTAAAAGATTTGTTCCGGATTTTGAAAACGTGAATAATAAAGATGTAAGAGAAAAATACGGAATACTTGCAGGTACTCTTGGAATAGTGTGCAATTTAATGCTTTTTGCATTGAAAATAATTATTGGATTACTTATGAACAGTATTGCTATTATATCTGATGCAATTAATAACTTGTCAGATATGTGTTCTTCAATTATTACAATAGCCAGTTCAAAAATTAGCAATATGCATGCGGATAGAGAGCATCCATTCGGTCATGGAAGAATTGAGTACATAGCCTCATTGGTAGTTTCCTTTATTATAATTATGGTTGGAATAGAACTTTTTAAGACTTCCGTAGATAAAATTTTTAGACCTGAGGTTGTACAATTTAGTATTCCGTTATTTGTAATTTTAATTTTGTCTATATTAGTAAAAGTTTGGATGTATTCATACAATAAGTATATTGGAAAGCAGATTAATTCTAGCGTTATGGAAGCTACGGCAACAGACAGCTTAAATGATTGCGTGGCAACAACTGCTGTAATCGTGTCATTAGCTGTGGGAAGATTTACAAGTTTTCCGGTCGATGGAGTTATGGGAGTAATAGTGTCTTTATTGATTGTTTGCACAGGAATAAAAGTTGCAAAAGAAATAATTGATGTATTAATTGGTCAGCCAGCGTCAAAAGAACTTATAAATGAAATAACGAATTTGGTAATAAGTAAGGATGGAATTGTAGGAGTTCACGATTTTATGGCTCATGACTATGGTCCGGGTGTGATTGTAGCATCTTTACATGCAGAAGTTCCCGATGATATAAACATAGTGAAAATTCATGAAACTATTGATGCTGTTGAAAAAGAGGTAAATGAAAAATATGGCGTTTTGCTTGTGATTCATATGGATCCTATTTCATTAAATTGCGAAAAAACGACTACTACAAGAGAAGAAATAAAAAAGATAGTAACTGATATGAACCCCGAATTTTCTATTCATGATTTTAGAATGGTAGATGGAGAAAATAGTATAAATTTGATTTTTGATTTGGTACTGCCTGTCGAAATGAAAAATGAAGAGAGAAAAAAGATTTTGGAGGAAATAGAAAAAAAGGTAAAGGAAATTGATTCTAGGTATAATATTGTTGTTCAAATAGACAATGGCTATTAATTCTCTAACTTGCGGAGGGTATAAATTTATGATAAAATTATGCAGTAAGAGAATTAGGGGGTTTTTATGATAAATAAAAAGTTACAAGAAAAATTAAAAATGAGAGAACTTACTCGAGAAGATGTATCTCAGTTTAATGATTTACTTAGATACGCGTTTCAAGTAACTAGAAAAGAATTAATGGATGTGGGTTGGGAAGAAGATGAAATAAGGCGTTCAAAGTGTCCGGTTTTAGAAAAAGCTACTGTTTTTGGGTGGTTTGACGATAAAAAACTTGCTTCTCAAATTGCTATTTATCCTATGAAGGTAAATATTCATGGTGAAATTTTTGATATGGGAGGAGTTACAGGCGTTGCTACATATCCCGAATATGCTAATCTTGGTTTAATGCATGCACTTATGAAGAAAGCTTTAGAAGAAATGCGTGAAGAAGGACAAACAGTTTCGTTCTTATATCCGTATTCTATTCCTTATTATAGGAAAAAAGGTTGGGAAATTATTTCGGATAAGATGCAATTTACTATTAAAGATACACAACTACCTAAGTTTGTAGATGTGCCCGGAATGGTTGATAGGGTCGATATTGAGTCTAAAGATATAAAGGAAATTCATGATGAGTTTGCACATATGCGACATGGTGTGTTAATTAGACGTTCTCTTGAATGGGAAGAATACTTCAGATGGGAAGTAGAAGATTTAACAGCAGCCGTTTATTATAATGCTGCACATAAGCCAATTGGCTATTTATATTATTGGATAGAAAATGAAATTTTTCATATAAAAGAAATCGTTTATTTAAATCAAGAAGCAAGACATGGACTATGGAATTACATAAGTGCACATTTCTCTATGATAAATGAAGTAAAAGGGGACAATTACACTAATGAGCCAATGGCGTTTTTACTTGAAGATAGTGAAATAACCGAGAAGATAGAACCATATTTTATGGCTAGAATTGTAGATTTAGAGAAGTTTTTAGAGAAGTATCCGTTTGTGAATACATCTCCTGGAAACAGATTAACCTTTAATGTTACAGACCCAATGTTAGAATGGAATAATGGTGTTTTCTCTGTTACGTGGGATGAAGACGGAAATAATATAGTATCTAGAGAAGAAATTTCTGAACCGATTAGCTTAAGTATTCAAACATTAGTTACAATGCTTATGGGATATAGAAGACCAAGGTATTTAAAGCGAGTTGAAAGAATAGATGCAATGAATAGTTCTATAAAGTTACTTGAAAAGGTAATTCCATTAGAACAAGCATATTTTTCAGATTATTTTTAGAATTGTAGAAGCTGTAAAAAATTTATTTTTTACAGCTTCTATTTGTTTTTAACGGCTGAATTCAGACTATTTTAATTGACATAATACCTAAAAAATGGTATACTAATAGTTGGCATATGTAAATATGAATAATCCTTGCACATATTTGCAAGAATGGATGTAATTTAGGAGGTACTAAAAATGAAAAATGGTCCGTTTGTAGTCGCAATTTCCGGAGATCCTGTTTCTGGCAAGAGTACTGCAATAAAAGAGCTTATGAGACGTTTTGAATCTGTTGGTGTTGAAGTAACAAAGGTTGCTGCCGGGCAATTGTTTCGGGAAATGGCGGAAGCGGCAAATCTTAAAGTGCATGAGCTTACTGCACTTGCCAAAGATTATAAAAACACCATAGACATGCTTAAATCATTACCCGGTGCAAATGAGGAATTTTTTAATAGTTTCAAAATGGATACGAGTAAGAGCATAGATAAGTTTATTGACGGATATATGCTTTATAACGTAAGAAAGGCTATTAAAAAGTATCAAAATTGCAAAACTGCAATTGTAGTAGTTGATTCCAGAATCGTGGGTTTGCTTATGAAGCGAGCCGGCGAGAAAGTCTACAATGTCAGATTTTCCGTAATTCCCGAAATAGCTGCAAAAAGACTAATGATGGATTCACAAAATCGAGGCAGTGAGGTAAGTGAGCAGATCGACTTTGAAACTGCACTTAAAAGTGTAAAGCAAAGGGCAACAGAGGACAGAAAACGTTTTATTCAGCTTTATTCAAACAACATAAATGACCGTAATGAAAACGCGAAGGTAGACCTAAAAAACCGTTTAAATTACGATTTGGTGATTGATACTTCCGGTGTGAGTATTACGAATGTTGTTGATGTATTGCAGAACGGAATTGACAGAGTAAGAAAGGAGACTCCACTTAGTAGAGGACTGTATAAGGAATGGAGAAGTGCAAAGTATATTTGCGTACCGAATTATATAGCCGATATTCCTTGGCATTTGGCTACTGAACTTGTAAGGGTTCTTAAGGTAAATGGTGAATATTATGCACTTTCCGCACTAGACCATGTGGGCTTCATTAAGAGACAAGGAGCAAAGATAGAAGAAGAAAAAGGAACAGAAGAAGGGTATAAATTAGTGCCTATTGATGTTGTCGCAGAGAATGACGAAATGTTTATTTACCAAGATGTTTATGGCGATATCGTAGGGGTTACCGCAAGAGAATTTGTAAAGAATATGTTTAGGTAACAAAAAATGACGGGCAATTTTTGCTCGTCATTTTTGTATTCTTTTACTTGTTTTCCTCTGGCTTTGGAAGTAAATCTTTTCTAGAAAGATTTATTTTTCCTTGGTCTGTGATTTCAATAACTTTAACCATTACTTCGTCACCTTCGTGAAGAACATCTTCAACTTTTTCAACTCTCTTGTGGTCTAATTTAGAGATGTGAACTAGTCCTTCCTTGCCAGGTAAAATTTCAACGAAAGCACCAAAATTCATTATCTTTGTTACTTTTCCTTTATAAATTTCGCCGATTTCAGGTTCTTTTACTATTCCGTTTATTATTTTTTCAGCCTCTTTTGCTGATTCTGTATTCACAGCATAAATACAAACCTTACCATCATCTTCGATGTCGATTTGAACACCGGTTTGTGCAATAATCTTGTTTATTACTTTTCCGCCTTGTCCAATAACATCTTTAATTTTGTCAGGATCAATATTAAATGTAATTGTCTTAGGAGCATATTTTGAAACTTCTGCTCTTGGTTTATCAATTACCTTTAACATAACTTCATCTAATATATATGTTCTAGCTTTCTTTAATCTTTCGAAAGTCTCACGGATAATATCTAATGTTAATCCGTCAATCTTTATATCTACTTGGATAGCTGTGATACCATTTTTAGTACCAGCAACTTTAAAGTCCATATCTCCGAAGAAGTCTTCGATTCCTTGAATATCAGTAATTAGTAAGTATTTGCTTCTATCATTATCATCAGTGATAAGTCCACAAGAAATACCTGCAACAGGTTCTTTAATAGGTACACCGGCAGCCATTAGAGATAATGTGCTTCCGCATACACTTCCTTGAGATGTTGAACCGTTTGAAGAAAGAACTTCAGATACAACACGGATTGTGTAAGGAAACTCGTCTTGAGATGGAATAACAGGAGCTAAGGCACGTTCAGCTAAAGCACCATGACCAATTTCACGTCTTCCAGGACTACGAGGAGCTTTTGCTTCACCAACACTATAAGGCGGGAAGTTGTAATGATGTATGTATCTCTTTGATTCTTCTGTATCGATGCCATCTAATAATTGTTCTTCTTTTCCTTGACCAAGAGTTACAACAGATAAAACTTGAGTTTGTCCTCTTGAGAACAAAGCTGAACCATGAACTCTAGGAAGCAAATCGATTTCAGCACTAAGAGGTCTGATTTGATCTAATGCTCTTCCATCAGGTCTGACATGTTCTTCTAAAATCATCTTTCTAACGGTTTTCTTTTGAAGGTAATATAATGCATCACTTATTGCTAAGTTGCTGTCTGGATATTTTTCTGCAAAATGTTCAATTAATTCATCCTTTATGGCGTCCATTCCGGATTCTCTTTCTTGTTTTGCAGTTGTAATAATAGTTTCTTTAAGTCTTGAACCTAAGTATTCTTCAATATCATGCATAATTTCTTTATTAACTTCGCATTTTTGATATTCAAACTTTGGTTTTCCGATTTCTTTTTGAATTCCTTCGATGAAAGCAACAATTTTCTTAATTTCTTCGTGAGCCTTAGCAATTGCTTCAACCATAATGTCTTCAGGAATTTGGTCGGCTCCGGCTTCTATCATACAGATTTTATCCTTTGTTCCGGCAACTGTTAATGTAAGTCTACTCTTTTCTCTTTGTGCTTCTGTTGGGTTAATAACAATTTCGTTATCTACATAACCAACTGCAACAGAACCAGTAGGTCCGTTGAATGGAATGTCAGAAATAGAAATAGCAATTGAAGAACCAATCATAGCAGCAACTTCAGGTGAGTTGTCTTGATCTACAGAAAGAACAGTAGCAACTACTGAAACATCATTTCTTAAATCCTTAGGGAATAGTGGTCTAATAGGTCTATCGATAACACGAGAAACCAAAATAGCCTTATCAGAAGGTTTTCCTTCTCTTTTTTGGAAACTGCCAGGAATTTTTCCTACAGAATATAATTTTTCTTCATAATCAACACTAAGTGGGAAGAAGTCAACTCCTTCTCTAGGTTTTTTGGATGCTGTAACGTTAACCATTACAACTGTGTCACCATAACGAACTAAAGCATGTCCGTTAGTAAGTTGAGCCATTTTTCCAGTTTCAACAACAAGTTTACGACCGGCAAGCTCTGTTTCAAATACTCTAAACATAAAAAATCCTCCTTGTAAAAAATTTCTTCATACATGTAATTAGTAGTTATGGTTCACAAATAGAACAATTAGCTCTATTGGTCAACTATCAACTACCAACTAACCAAATATGAAGTTTAAATAGAACAAAAGTGAAAAGCATAGAAAAATACTTCCTAAACTTTTCACTATTTTTCCAACTACTTTCTGATTCCTAATTTAGCGATAAGTTCACGATACTTTTCAATATCGTTATTTGCTAAGTAATTAAGTAATCCTCTTCTTTGACCAATCATCTTAAATAAACCACGTCTTGAATGGTGATCCTTTTTATGATCTTTTAAATGATCTGTTAAGTGATTAATTCTTGCTGTTAAAAGAGCAATTTGAACTTCAGGAGAACCTGTATCAGTTTCGTGTGTTCTGTATTCAGCAATTATACTTTGTTTATCCATGTCTTGCACCTCCTATAAAAAATTCAGTTAAACGCCTAGCACCAAGAGAAGGTTGGAGTATCCATTTTCCTAGTCGTAGGTTGTTAACAGGAAGTCTTTAAAAGACATCCTTTTCTATTATATAGCAAGATTAGGGAAAAAGCAAGAGAAAGTAAACAAATAATATATATTTTAATATTTGTATAAAATATAATATAAATATTGCCGATAATCCTATTGGAAAGTAATTGTAAGAAATTACAAATAAATGCTAAAAATAGCAGTATTAAAAGAATTGAATACATTTGACAAATTAGGAAAAGC